>JALONY010000077.1 GCA_025454715.1 Anaerolineae bacterium | reverse complement strand
TATTACCTGCTCATCGCCGTGCCGCTCACGTTGGTGGGCGAGTTCGTGCTGCATTGGGAACCGTTGGTCATCTTCTTGCTGGCGTGCGCCGCCATCATCCCGCTGGCCAAGCTGGTCGGCGAATCGACCGAGGAATTGGCCGTGCACACCGGCCCCAAGGTCGGTGGGTTGCTCAACGCTACGTTGGGCAACGCCGCCGAGCTCATCATCACCATCTTCGCCCTGCGCGAGGGCTTGGTAGATCTCGTGCGCGCCTCGATTGCGGGGTCGATTATCGGTAATTTGCTGCTGGTGTTGGGTCTGAGCTTGTTGTTCGGCGGGGTCAAGAACGGCACCCAGTCGTTTAACCGCCGCACGGCGGGGGTCAATGCCACCCTGTTGATTTTGGCCTTGTTCGCCTTGATGGTGCCGTCGCTGTTCGATGTCGCCATCGCCGGTGACCTCGCCCGTGAATTGCCCCTCAGTGAGGGCGTGGCAGTCATCATGATCGTGTTGTATGGTCTGAGCGTGTTTTACAGCTTCACCAGCAAGGACAGCGTGACCGACCGCGAATCGGCGGCGGAGGACGTGCACCACGCCAAGTGGAGCGTCCCGACCGCGGTGGTGATGCTGATTTTCAGCACGCTGGGCATCGTGTTCATGTCCGAGGCGCTGGTCGGGGCGGTCGAGGTGGTCAGCGTGCAGTTCGGCCTGTCCGAGGTGTTCATCGGCATCATCCTCATCCCATTGATTGGCAACGTGGCCGAGCACCTCGTGGCGGTGCAGGTGGCCTACAAAAACAAGATGGAGCTGAGCATGGCGATTTCGCTGGGCAGCAGCTTGCAAATCGCGCTGTTCGTCGCGCCGGTGCTGGTGTTCATCAGCCTGCTGACGCCGACGCCGATGCTGTTGGTGTTCAACGGGTTCGAGCTGATTGCGCTGGCCGCGTCGTCGTTCATCGCGGCCTTCATCGCCCAAGACGGCGAGTCCAACTGGTTGGAGGGGGCGATGCTGCTGGGGATTTACGCCATCTTCGGCATCGCGTTCTTCGTCATGCCGGTGGTCGAGGCGGTGGCGCACAGCGCGCCGTGAGGGCGCGCTATCTTTGTGGGCACAGCACGCGCCCCTACCGGGCGTGTCGAACGTCGAACCCCACCGCATCCCTCGCGGCCACACGACAAAAAAAGCCCCTCTCGCATCGAGAGGGGCTTTCGGAGGGTGCTGAGCGGACGCGGGCGCGTCGGCCTTACATGAAGCTCTGGCCGCTGGCGCGGTGGATGTGCGCCATGAACTCGGCGCGGGTGCGGTCGTCACTGCGGAACACGCCCAGCATCGAGCTGGTGGTCATGCCGCTACCATGCTTCTTGACGCCGCGGATCATCGAGCACATGTGCACGCCGTCCAGCACGACCGCCACGCCCTTGGGCTGCAACACCTCGTCGATGAACTCGGCGATTTGGCGGGTCATGCGCTCCTGCACCTGCAAGCGCTGGGCGAACATATCGACGATGCGCGGGATTTTGCTCAGGCCAATCACCTTGCCATTGGGGATGTAGGCGATTTGCGCCTTGCCCAAGAACGGCAGCATGTGGTGCTCGCACAGGCTCTGATAGGGGATGTCGCGCACGATGACCATGTCGTCGTACTCGACCTCGAACAGCGCGTCGTTAATCAGCTTGGACGGGTTGACGCGGTAGCCTTGCAGCAATTCGGCCATGGCCTTGGCCACGCGCTGCGGGGTGCGTTGCAAGCCCTCGCGGTCGGGGTTCTCGCCCACCGCGGTCAGGACTTCGCGGGTGGCGTCGGCGATGGCCGGCAAATCGACCTCGGGCAAGTCCAGCTCGAACGTGCGCAAGAACGCCTCGGACGTGAACTTGTCGCGCAGTTGCCCGAAGATGTCGCCTTCGGTCGCCTGAACATCGACCCCGTCGTGCCCATAGGTGCCGTTGCCGTTCTTGTGGCCGTTGCCGTTGCCATTGCCGTTTTTGTGACCGTTACCGTTGCCGTTTTTGTGGCCGTTGCCATTGCCGTTCTTGCGAGGGGTATTTGCGCCCATGAGTACATTCAACTCCACGATGCTTGGATGAAAATTGTTTAGACCTGCTAAGTATAGGCCGCTTTGAGCGCAAAATGACCATATCTCAGACAGACCATACACAACCCTCACCCGACGTTTAGGCGCTCTATCGTATCTAGTGTGTTGCCCCGTGTGCTCAACCGATGTACCCTTAGAGTGTCTTTAGCCTTTATGTGTTGCTCTTGAAAATCAAACCGATGACGACTCTCTTAACAATCGATGCGCTACGCCAGCGCTTGAAAAAGATGTGGCGGCGCTTTCCGGTGACGCTGTACCGCGTGGGTCTGGCGCGGGCGATGGGCGCGTTGCCCGTCTTGATTTTGACCACGCGCAAGACCACCACGGTCGGGGCGCGCCATACCCCGTTGGAATACCGGCGGCACGGCTCGCGCATTTACGTGATTTCGCCCGAGCCGGACACGGCGCGCTGGTTCGCGCACATCCGCGACCAGACCTACGCCACCTTGCGGATTGGCGATAGCAGTAGGCCGGTGCGCGCCACGATCGTGACCGATGAGGCCGAGGCGGTGCGGGCGCTGTTCTTGTTTCGCCTCAGCGTGCCCGCGCCATTGCGCTGGGTGACGTGGTCGGCGCGCAAGCAAGCCGAAATCCAGCCACAAGCGTTGAAGAAGACGGCGCGGCGCTATGCGGTGGTGCGGCTGGAGGCGGTGCCCAAGACCGTGATGGCGGATGTGCTCCCCCCCGTGACCCACGACCGCGCATGGGTGTGGTGGTGGGTCGGCGTGGCGGTGGTGGTGGTCGGGTTCATCCTCGGCAACACGCGGCGGCGGGGGTAGGGCGCTGTGGCAGTGGGAGATATCTTGGGGACGGCCAAGAAGTTCTTGTAGGATGCACTGCCACTGACCGATAAAGAGGACTCGTCGGCGCGTTTTTAGCCCAAGAGCGCCTGTGCCCACGGCGTCATCACCGCGTCATAGTCCGCCCCACGCTCCAACATCGGGAAGTGCCCAGCCCCGGCCACCTCGACCAAGCGCGCCCCTGCGATCAGGCGCGCCGCCTTGCGCGATTGCGCTAACGGCACGATCGGGTCGGCATCGCCGTGCACCAACAGCACCGGTGCGCGCACTTGCCCCATCCACGCCGAGATGTCGATGCTGGGCATCACGCGAAACCAACGGGCAAACGCCGCGTAATCGGCATGGGCAAAAAAGGCGCGATTGACCGGTATGAGCTGCCGATACAACGGATGGGCGCGCATCGCGGCGGCATCGGCGGTATAGGCGGGCATGTTGGCCTCGAAGGCCGCCAGCGTGCGCCCAGTGCGCGCAAACGTCCAGCGAAAGGCAGGGGGAGCCCAGCGCGCCGCCAATTGTGCCGTGCCCAGCAAGCCCTTCCAGCGCCCGTGCAAAAACCCGCTGACCGAGGCCACACTCGCAACCGCATCTGGCGCACGCGCCGCCAAGCCCAGCGCCGCCCATCCACCGGTCGAATAGCCAAGCAAGTGGGCGCGCTGGCCGCCCAGCACCTCGCGTAGCGCAATGGCCAGCGCGTCAATCAACGCCTCCGGCGTCAGGTCACCATCGCGCACCGTGGGCGCAAATTGTGCCGGATAATGCCCGGGCAACGACAGCGAGATACATTGAAATCGGTCGAACACCGGCGCTGCACCCCCCACCCAAAACGCGATGGATGCAGTGATGCCATGGATGAACACCATCACCGGCGCGCCGGAATCGGGGCGGGCTCCCCATCGATAATATGCCGCAGTCCCCAGCGGGGTGGGTAAGCTATGCCAATCGGTCAAATGGTCGGGGATAGAGGGGAGCGAACGGGGCACGTATCAGCCTTCATCAGTCAGAGAGCGCATGTTCAGTGTGTCATCAAAACACACAAGACTCATGTTACAGTTTTCAATCTTTGCGCTCATGAAAATCTCAAAAAACACGAAATTTAATGTTTCTAACCTCAAAACCGCTCTTGTGTTTCATCCCCCGTTACAAAACTGGGAGGTCGGGGGTTGTTGACAACCACAGCGCATGGTCTTATGGTTGTCTTATACAAACCGTGCAGATGATTAAGGAATTCACAATGCCTTTAATCATCGATTGACAGGAGAACCACCATCATGAGCCTTGCAACCTTCCAGCTCCCCGACATCGACCGAGTATTCATCGAGCGACAAAACGACTCGGCCTCGGCCTGTGACGTACTCGTCCGCATGACCGACGGCACCATCTACACCTGTTTGTTCGTCACCTTGGCGCACCTGCGCCGCCAAATGGAGATGAACCGCATGATGCTGCGGCAGGTCGAATGCACGGTGCCCGCCCGTTTCGCCGCGCTCGATACCCCGCATATGTTGGTCGAAGCCCTCGACAAAGACAGCATCGAGGACGCCATCGACAACCTGTTGGCGCTGGACATGTTCGAGACCATGTTCACCCGCGTGACCGAGCTGCCGACCGAGACGGTGGCCGATGCCAAGAAGCGCCGCACCCAGCGCGACACCACTCGCACCACCCAAGAGGTGGCTGCGGTGGTCTTGTCGGACGTGCTGGTGGTGACGGGCTGACGGTCGAACGACCGTCAGCAGGCGCGCTTTCCCCTTAGCGCCTGAAGACTTCTCTCTCACACAGCGTTTTTCTACGCACAGACGCGACTCACGGCAGGCCGCCAAGAACCGGCTTGTGGTGGACTCGCGTCTGTGCGTTTTGTATCATTACCCGTGCGACACACTAGGAGACTCTTTTCGGATGTCCCAAAGCTACGAAACCAGCCAGCTTTACAAAATTCGCCACTCCACCGCGCACGTCATGGCACAGGCCATGCTCGAGCGCTTCCCCGAGGCGCACATCGCCATCGGCCCGCCCATCGAGGACGGGTTTTATTATGACTTCGAGCTGCCACGCCCCATCACCGATGAGGACATCGCGTGGGTCGAGGCGCGCATGAAGGCCATCATCAAGGGCAAGCACGCCTTTGCGGTGCGCGAGGTCGGGGTGCGCGAGGCACTCGAGGTCTTCGCCAAGCAACCGTTCAAGGTCGAGCTGATTAACGACCTCGTCAACGGGCGCACCGACGAGAACGGCAACGAGATTCAGGCCGCCGCCGACAAGCTCACGCTCTACACCCAAGACACCTTCACCGACCTGTGCCGCGGGCCGCACGTGGCCACCACCGCCGAAATCGACCCCGAGGCGATTAAGATCGCCATCCGCCCGCCCGCCGGTGCCTACTGGCGCGGCGATGAGAACCGCCAGCAGCTCACCCGCATCTACGGCACCGCGTGGGAGACGCCCGAACAACTGCAAGAGTACCTGCACCGCCTCGAAGAGGCCAAGCGCCGCGACCACCGCCACTTGGGCGAGAAGCTGGGCTTGTTCGTGATTGACCCGCTGGTCGGCAAGGGCTTGCCGCTGTGGTTGCCCAAGGGCGCGACGCTGCGCGATACGCTGGAGCGCTGGTTGCGCGGCATCCAAATCGACGCGGGCTATGAGCCGGTCGTCACGCCGCACATCGGCAACCTCGATTTGTACAAGACCTCGGGGCACTACCCGTATTACAAAGACAGCCAATACGCCCCGATTGACGTGGACGGTGAGCTGTACTTGCTCAAGCCGATGAACTGCCCGCACCACATCATGATTTACCGCAGTGACATGCGCTCGTTCCGCGATTTGCCCTTGCGACTCGCCGAGTTCGGCACGGTCTACCGCTACGAGAAATCGGGGCAGTTGCACGGCCTGACCCGCGTGCGCGGCTTCACGGTCGATGACGCGCACTTGTTCGTCACGCCGGAGCAGCTCGATGATGAGTTCGTCGGGGTGGTGCAGATGGCACAACGGGTGTTCGCCGCGCTCGGCCTGACCGAGTTCCGCGCCCGCATCGGCATCCGCGACCCCAAGAGCGACAAGTTCGTCGGTAGCGACGACCTGTGGGAGCGCGCCACCAACGCCATCGTGCGCGCCTGCGACAAGCTCGGCTTCCAATACACCATCGAGGAGGGCGAGGCCGCCTTCTATGGCCCCAAGCTCGACCTCGTGTTCCGCGACGCGCTCAAGCGCGACTGGCAATTGGGCACGGTGCAAGTTGACCCGAACCTGCCGGAGCGCTTCGACCTCGAATACGTGGCCAGCGACGGCACGCGCCAGCGCCCGCTGATGATCCACCGCGCCATGTTCGGCAGCATCGAGCGCTTCTGCGGCATCTTGATTGAGCATTTCGCGGGGTCGTTCCCCGCGTGGTTGTCGCCGGTGCAGGCCGTCCTCATCCCGATTGCCGACCGCCACGTCGAGTATTTGCAAGGGGTGGCCGCCCGCCTGAAGAAGCTGGGCATCCGCGTGCAGGTCGATGCCAGCAACAACCGCATGGGCGCCAAAATCGCGATGGCGCGTGAGCAGCACATCCCGTACATGCTGATTGCGGGTGACCGCGACGCGCAAGCCAACGCGGTCAGCGTCCGCCTGCGTACCGATGAAGACCTCGGCCAAATGCCGGTCGATGACGTGATTGCGCTGATTCAGCGCGTGGTCGAGACCAACAGCCTCGACCTGAAGTAGGGGCGCGGGCAACCGCCCCGTCACCCCCACACGCCGTAGGGGCGCAGCGTGCTGCGCCCAAATCCCTCACCCCCCGCACACCTGTAGAATCCCTCACCCCCCGCCCCTCTCCCAATTTTTGGGCGAGGGGTGCAAAACATGTCACACACACGCCGTAGGGGCGCAGCGTGCTGCGCCCGCCCTTTCCCCCCAACGATCAAACCGGACAACGCGGGCGTTGTCCCTACGGAACGAAAACCGCCCAACATCATCGTAGGGGCGCAGCGTGCTGCGCCCGCCCTTTCCCCCCAACGATCAAACCGGACAACGCGGGCGTTGTCCCTACGGAATGAAAACCGCCCAACATCATCGTAGGGGCGCAGCGTGCTGCGCCCGCCGTCTCAGGGATGCGCCTTACGCGCTGGGCAGGCGCCCCGCCCCTTGCCGCGCCAACATCCATTGCGGATATTCACTCGGTAGCGCGCTCACCGCGTCGAGGTGCG
>JALONY010000076.1 GCA_025454715.1 Anaerolineae bacterium | reverse complement strand
GCCGCGGTCACGGTCGGGTGGAGTGTTTGGGTCGGGGTGGGGGTCTGGGCGGCTTGGGTGGCCGCGATGGCCGCTTCTGCAATCGCGGTCGCCACGAAATCGGCAGGCTCGGGCGAGGCGGTCGGCTCTGGGGTGTTGGTCGGCCAGCCCTCCGGCAACGGGGTCGGGGTATAGGTGCCCTCGTAGGGCGGCACCAACACCACCTCGCCGATTTGCAAGCGGCGGATGTCGGTGTCACTCTTGCCGTTCAGCGTCAAGAAATAGGGCAGGTCTTCCCACGTATAGCCATAAATCAGCAAAATATCGCCGATGGTCTGCTGGGGCTGCACCTCGTGCATGATGTTGCCGTAATTATCGAGGCCGACCACGAACGGCGGGGGGCCGCTGGCGGCGCGCCCGCCCCCACTGCCGCCACTGGCGGCGGGTGGCACATAGGCCGCGCTGGCCGTCGAGCCGAACACCAGCACGAACGACCGCCCCCACCCACTGCTGGCGGTGGCGATGCCGATTTCTTGGTAATTGGGGTTGGTCAGGCCGCGATAGTGAATCGACGAGTTGATCCAAAACGTCCACGCATCGTCGATGCCCGCCGAGCTTCCGGCGTAGATGTTCTCGCTCACCCAGCGCCCGCCATATCCGGCGGCGGCGGCGCGGCTGGAGGGGGTCGAGCCGTCGGCTTGGGTGTGGCTGATTTGGCCGGTGTTGACCATCCATTGGGCATGGTTGGCGGCGGCGCTGGTCAGGGCACCGTTGAGCGTGTAGCCGGGCAACCCGAGCGAGGCACGCAGGCCGTTGATGCGCCCGAGCAATTCGCCAACCACGTCTTGGGCGTGGGCGGGCGCGCTACACAGCACCGCCAGCAGGAAAATGAAGAGGGGGAAGAAGCGTTTGATGTTCATGCGCGTTATTGTAGCACCGACCTCGGGGCGGGTTCTGTACGCCTGCCCAACGCCCGCCCCAAACGTCACGACTTCGGGCGTAACATTCGGCGGGGTGCGGTGTTATGATTGGATACAGTGCCATAAAACACCGCAATCTCTTCCAAAATACACTTTTTGCCTCAGTCGCTTCTTCTCGAGTTGTAAGGTGGTCATCTCATGGTCGTGAACGCAGAATTCGGTATGGTCGTGGTCGCGCTGGTGCTCAGCTATCTGATTGGTGCCTTCCCGACGGCATATGTGGTCGGTCGTTTGAAAGGCGTCGATATTTTCAAGACCGGCAGCGGCAACATGGGCGCGACCAACGTGGCGCGCACGTTCGGCCTCGGTTGGGGCATCGCCGTCTGGCTGTGGGACAGCACCAAGGGCATCATCGCCATCTTGTTGGCGCGGGTGTTCCTGCCCGAAGACATCTGGTTCGCGTCGGCGTTCGCCGGTGTGATGGCCATCGTCGGGCACAATTGGTCGATTTGGGCGACCTTGCTGACCCGCGGGGACATGCAGGGCGGCATCCGTGGGGGCAAGGGCGCGGCCACCGCGTTCGGCACCCTGCTGATGGTGGCGCCCAACGCCGCCATCGTCATCATCCCGTTTGCGGTGTGCTTGCTGGCGGTCATCATCACGCGCTATGTGTCGTTGGGCGTGCTGGTGCTGTTCGGCACGTCGATGCCGTGGATGTACCTGTTCTCGGCCTCGCACCGTGACGCCATCCCCGTCTGGCCGCAACTGTACGCGGTGCTGGTCTTGGCGCTGATTTTGTACCGCTTCCGCGAGAACATCCAACGCCTGCTGAGCGGCACCGAGCGCCGCTTGCTCGACCGCAGCACCCCCAACGCCGACTCCTAAGGCCGCGCCTCTCGCTCAGCCCCGATAGCAAAACACCCCCGCCGGTTTGTGGTGGGGGTGTTTTCGTTGGTGGTTGGGCAAACCGAATGCCGGTTCGGTACAATCCACCTGAGACCGTAAAGACTGGTATGGGCTTTGTTGCAAAAAGGCAGGTAAAGGCTGATGGAACTCAAAAATAAGGTCATCGTGGTGACCGGCGCGGCAGGTGGCATCGGGCGGGCGGCGGCCTTGATGGCTGCACGCGAGGGCGCCTTGCTGGCGATTAGCGACATCGACGCGGGCGGCTTGGTCGAGACGGTGCAGCAGTTGGCGGGGATGGGCGTGCCGGTCTATTCGGATGTGCTAGACGTGACCGACGCACAGCAGGTCGAACGCTACATGAACGCGGCGGCCTCGCACTTCGGGCGGCTGGACGGCGCGTTCAACAACGCGGGCGTGGGCGGCGAAATCGCCCGCTTGCACAACCTGTCCGAGGCGTCGTGGGACAAGGTGATCGACGTGAACCTCAAGGGCGTCTGGCTGTCGATGAAATATCAACTGCCGCTCCTGCGCGAGGCGGGCGGCGGCGCGGTGGTCAATATGGCGTCGGTGGCCGGATTGATCGGTTTCCCGCATAACGCGGTCTATAGCGCGGCCAAGCACGGCGTGGTCGGCTTGACCAAGTCGGCGGCGGGCGAGTACGCCCGTGACAACGTGCGGGTCAACGCGGTGTGCCCGGGCTATATCGACACGCCGATGGTGGCGATGCTGGAGAAGGTGCGCCCGGGGCTGGTCAACGCGACGTTGCAGGGCACCCCGTTGCGCCGCCTCGGCACACCGGACGAAATCGCCGAGGTGGTGGTGTTCTTGCTGTCGGCGCGGGCGTCGTTCATCACCGGCCACGCCTTCGGCATCGACGGCGGCCTGTCGGCGATATAGAGGGGCGGTTGGGATAAAAGGGGTTGGGGTTGGGATAACGGGGCGCAACATCGCCGTTTGGCCACAGCCGTGCTACGATGGGCGGTGATGTTTTGGCCGTATGATCGCCCCGGATGCTTGCTCATGACCACGCCCCCACCCCTCACCGACGCCGAGCGCAACGCCGCCCGCGCTTATCTCCAACGGTGCGAAGTCCGCATCTCGACCCAGCACCGCGTCGCCACCGCCTTCATCGGCGGGGCGGGCTTGCTGTTGCTCATCCCGATTTTCCTGCGCGACATCGTAGACGGTATTTTGGCCTTCCTCATCGCCGAAATCAGCATTATTTACCCCGCGCTGGCCGCCCCGTGGGACGTGGTGCTGTCGGCGGTATTTTTCGCGTGTGTCGGGTATGTGTTCGTGCTGTCGCTGGTCATCCCGTTGCTGGGGGTCTATTGGCTGGTCGAAGACCTCGTGCATTTTTATTTTACGGTCTATGCGCCCGGGTTCGGCCAAAATTTGCTCAACCCGACCTTGGCGCTGGGCGGCATCAATTTTTCGCCCGACGAATCGCGCAGCATCAAAGAACAGGTGATGCGCCGCCAATATCAGCCGGACAGCATCGGGTTCTTGATGCCGTTCAGCGAGGGGCGGCGTGAGCAATATTTCGACCGTTTAATCGAGGAGACCGACGGGCAAATCTTGCCGTCAGGCCGCGACCTGCACGCCCTGACCGAGGCCGGAATCATCGGCGCGGACGCGGCCTCGCAACGGCAAGCGCAACACTTCAACGCCGCCATGGGCTTGGCGCGCAGCATCGACCGGCAATTGTCCGAGGAGGTGGCGCTCAGCGAGATGCACCTCGCCCGCAACACCATTTATCTGCGGCGGATGTTGTTGCGCTACGTCAAGACGTTGCTGATGTTCTTGTGGACGACGGTGGTGTCGTTCTTGATGTTGCCGTGGCTAGAAGACCCGCGCTTGCCCGGCCTGACGGTCTTGGCGGTCGGGTTTGGGGTGTGGGCGTTGATGGTGTGGAGCTTCATGCGCCGCCCGGTGCGCTGGATTTACCGTCACCGGGTGGACGACCCCGAGCCGCGCCACGTCGATGCCCAATTGGTCAAGATGGAGTCGCGCTTGTTGCGCTGGGTGCGGGTCGGGCAGGGGCTGGCGGGGCTGGCGGTGGTGCTGGCGCTGTTCCTGCGGGGCTAACCCCCCGCCCCTCACCCGCGCCGCAGGCGTTGCGCCACGCTGATGACCATCGCCATGATGAGCGCGACCTCCGCGCCACCGCTCAGCTCACCCGCGCCGCCGCCCGCGCTCACGCTCAGGGGCACCGGCACGAACACCAGCGCGAACACCACCAGCGTCCCAATGGCCACCCAGCGGTGGCGCGGCGGCAACGGCGTCACGTTGTCCAACGGCACGGCGTGGATGCGCCCGAACAGCAGCAGCATCACGAAGATGAACAGCAGGCTACCGCCCGTCAGCAACGTCAATATCCCCACCGCAATCACGGTCGGCCAATAAAAGCGCTTGGCGCGCTCGCCCAGCAAGGCATATACGACGTGCCCACCGTCCAATTGCCCCAGCGGCAACAGGTTCAGGCCGGTCACGAACAAGCCCGTCCAGCCCGCCCACGCAAGGCTGTTGACGAACACATCCACCCCGCCCGACGGCAAGAATTGCCCGAACACCAAAAATTTGGCCAGCGCATAAAACAGCGAATTGCCCTCGGTGATGCCGCCCGGGCTAATCGGGCCGGTCTGGCTGGTGGCCAAGCCGATGAACAGGATCGGGATGGCGAACACCAAGCCAGCCAACGGCCCCGCCGCACCGACCTCCAACAAGGTCTTGCGGTTACGCATCGGCTCGCGCAATTGGATGAACGCGCCGAACGTGCCGAAAATGCCGAACGGGAACGGGATGAAAAATGGCAAGCTAGCCGCGTGCTTGCGCCGCCGCGCCGCAAAATAATGCCCCAGCTCGTGCGCGCCCAAAATCAGCAAAATGGCCACCGCGTAGGGGATGCCCAGTTGCAGGTCGTCGTACCACGCGCCGGTCTGGAAGCGAGCGAACAACTGCCCCGCCGCGAACGGGTCGGTCTCGGCCAGCGCCGCGAATTGCTCATTGAACCCCAGCAATTTTCCGACGTACAACACGCTGAACAGCGTCGCGATTAACAGCACCAAATTCCAGACCCAGCCGGTGCGGGTCGGCTGGGTGCGCCCCTCAATCAGGTAAATGTGGTGCGATTGGGTCGAGGGCGCCTCGCGCAAGACCGGCGTGATGCCCAGCGGCTTGAGCTGCGCGTCGAGCTGGTCATAGGCCGTCTCGGAGTCAATCAGCAAATCGCCCTCGAAACGCACGATCGGGCGGGCGTCGCGCATCATCAGCACCAGCATCCCCCCCTCGATGTCGTCGGGGCGCAAGGTGTCGGCGGGGCGCTCGGCGTGCGGCAACATGACCGCCTCGACGATTTGGCGCAAGGACTCCATGCGCGGGTCGGTGGGCTGGTCGGGCGCAGAGGCGGGCTGGGCATCGACCGTCAGCGGGCGGCGGTCGTGGACGGTCTGGGCGGGTTCGCGAAACATGACATCGGCCTTTGTGTCTGAAAGGGTTAGGGCGAGGGGGTCAAAATTTGCCACTGGCTGCCCGCAGGCAGCAACTGGAGCACCGTGCCGTCGCTGGCGGCGACGAACACATCCTCACGACCGGCAAAGTTGGGGTCACGCGAGGGGGCGGTTTGGCGCAGGCCGTCGTAGCGTTGCTCTGGGGCGAGGCCACTGCCGAGGCGGGCGCGCACCGTGTCGAGGCCGCGCCACAAATAGCCGAGGCGCGCCACCGGCTGCACCAAGCCCGTCCCTGCGATGGCTTGGTCGAAGGCGTCGTCACGCTCGGGGTGGATGTCGGGGTTATACAGGTCGTCATACGACGCCCAGCGCGGGGTGTTGCCGTCGTTGAACAGCACGTACACGCGGTCTTCACTCTCGATGTAGAACATCCGCCCGCGCTCGAAGGGTTGCTCGATGACCACGGTTTGCTCGGCCTCGCGGACGGGGCATGAGTCGGGGGCGGGGCCGAAAAACCACGGGATGGGGCAGGCCAGCGGGATGACGATGCGCTGCACCGCCTCGCCCGCCCCCGCCCCAATCGCCAGCTCGTAGGCCACCTGCACCCGCTCACGTTGGGAGAGGGTGATGGTCTGGCGGCCATACGGCTCGACGTTGTAGACGAGGGTGCGCTGGCCGGTGGCGTCGAGTCGATAAATCACCGCTTCGGTCACGTTGCGGGTAGACCAAAACAAGGTGATGTCCCCGCCCGGGCTGGCGGCCTCGGGCAGGGCGCGGAAGAACTCGATGACCGGCGCGTTGGGGTTAGCGGGTCGGGTCGGTAATCCGACGCTCGCGTCGGGTGTTCGCGTCGGGCCGAGCAGTGGGGTGGGCGACGGGCCGCCGGTGGCCGCTGGGGTGGGGGTGTTGAGGGCGGTGGGCGATGCCGGGGGTGACGCGAGGGCGGTAACAACCTGCGTCGGGGTATGGGTCGGGCGCGCCGTTGGGATGACCGGTTGCGCCGCTGGGCTGCACGCGGCCAAGCCCCAGACCATGCTGGCGAGCAGCCGCCAGCACCAAGAGCGCCACTTGGATGATGAAAAGTGCTTCAAACCACACCACTCCCCAGACAATCGGTTCCGATGCATTCCACAGCATCAGGTTGACCGATTCTATCACGGTCAGCACGCCTGTGGCGACAACCAATGTCCACGCGCCGCGCCCAAGCGCGCCGTGTCGGCGGTTGATGCGCCACGCCCACACCGTCAGCAGGCCGCTCGAGGCGCTCAGGGCGGTGCTGTTGAGGCGGGCGGCACCGTGCGGGTCGTTGGCCAGCACCTCGGTCTGTACCAACGCCCAATACGACACGCCCAACGCCAGCACCACCGGCCACAGCTTGCCGAGGGCGAACGCCAGCGCTTGCGCGCTCAGGTACCCGCCGAGCAACGCGGTCAACAAGACCAACGCCCCGACGCCCAAAACGAACAAAATGGTGAATTGAAGGAGTTGCTGGGTGGTGAGCATGGCGTCAACATCCTTTCTTTTCTAACAATAGCCCCACTGTACGACGAATCGCGGGTTTGGTTGCGCCCAGCTATTGGGGGGATGTGGGGGCGGTTGGGGGTTAGCCGTGCTTGCTTTGACATCAGGCGCGGCGCTCCTCGAAGCGCAATGGTCTTGCGAAAATAGCGGCCATTATCCCGGCGACCTCTTTATCCAAGCGGTTAAAATGGTCGCCCTCGGATTGGACTCAAAGCGCGACATCGAGGACATCCAATACGTCTAATGTGAAATGAAACGCTGAGTATCCCGAGTTTTGGGTGCGTTGGTCGTCGGTGGCCGCTGGGCGCTAAAGCACCCAGCTAAAGAAGAGCAAG
>JALONY010000075.1 GCA_025454715.1 Anaerolineae bacterium | reverse complement strand
GTCGCCGTCGGGCTTGCCGTCCGCGTCGCCGTATGGGTCGGGCTTGCCTCTCGGGTAAACGTGGCAAACGGCGTAAAATCGATGGTCGCCGTCGGTGGCAACGTGGCCAGCGTCACAATCGGGGTGGCCGTGGCAGGCTCAGGTGCATCGTTAACCACCGACACCACCACGCCAAACGCAAAGGCGAAGGCAATCACCGCCAATGCGACGATCGCCACGACCACCTCTTCCCCCAGATTGCGCGGTTCACCCTGCTGTGGTTGCTGCATCACCCCTCGCTTCTAGGCCTCGGCACGCGGCAAGCTGATGGTTGCAAGCGTGCCGCCACCCTCTCCCAACGCCAACCAAACCCGCCCACCTTGTAGCTCGGCCAACCCCCGCGCCACGGCCAAAGCCACGCCTGTATCGCCCAGCCCGGGCAATAACGGATTTTCGGTTTGGTAACGCCGCTTGAACGGTGTTTCTTCCTCACCCGACGGGATACCCACCCCCGAGTCGTGCACGCGCACAATGACCTCATCCGCCGTTTGCCCCACCATCACTCGGATGACACTGCTGGGCGGCG
Source organism: Anaerolineae bacterium (assembly GCA_025454715.1). Lineage (GTDB taxonomy): Bacteria > Chloroflexota > Anaerolineae > Aggregatilineales > Phototrophicaceae > Flexicrinis. The sequence goes on along the minus strand of JALONY010000075.1, from coordinate 6,740 downwards.
ACGCCAAATAGGCATTCGTCAACAATTGCCCGACCATCTGGCGCACGGCCTCCCAATCCGCCCGAGCAGGTGGCACGTCTTCCTCCACTGTCAAATCGACCTCGATTGACTTCTCGCGCAACCCCACGCTCAGCTCCGAGATGACGGCCTCCACCACCGTCTCTACCCGCGTCGCCTCCAGCGTCAACGTCACCCGCCCAGCGTCCAACGCCGCCAACCGCACCATATCGTCCACCATACCGGCCAGACGTTGCGCGTTGGCGATCGTGCGCTGCACGAACCGCCGCTGCATATCGCCCAAAATCCCAATCGACTCCTTCAGCAACAAGTCGAGATACCCCGTAATCGAGGTCAGGGGCGAGCGCAGTTCTTGCGCCAAATCAATCATGGCGTCGATGGCCGCCGCACCCACCTCCCGCGGCTCCCCCGACTTGGCGCGCAATGAGCGCAATTCCCGCTCCAGCTCACTAATCCGCCCCATCGAACGGCTCAATTCCCTTGCCAGCGGGTTCGACCGCCCACCACCAGACGGGGTAGGTGCTGGCGCATCCACGCGCATCCCAGCGAGTTCTTTCTGCAACGCCTCGATTGTCGCGGTCGTGCGCTCACGATATTCCGTAAATTTCTGTACCCGCGCCGCCAGCTCGTCCCGCTGCTTCCGCAGTTGCACCAGTTGCCCCTTCGCCGCATCACGGTCAACGGCGAGGTTCTGCACCTCTCGCCCCAGCTCGGCCAAGCGCGCCTCAGACCCGTTCAATGCACTCAAACGCTGGTTCAAGCCAGCAACCTTGCGTGACCACGCTTCGCGCTCTGCATCGAACTCCGTGACCTGTGCCTGCAACCGTGACCGCTCTTGCACCAAATGTGCGATGACCTGTTGTACGCCCATCGCATCGGCACCCACGCCAGCCGCCTTCAAGTCAGATTCCAAGCGCGCCAATCGCTCACGCAACGAGTCCCGCTCAGTCTCCAAAATCCGCCGCTCTTCCCCCATCTCCGAGACGGCACCTTGCGCGGTCTCCAACAAGCCGCCCCCGCGCCCCACCGCGGCAATCTGCGCCTGAAGCCGGTCACGTTGCGCCTCCAGCTCATCGCGCTCATGCTTCAAAGCTTGAAGCGCAGCCACCAGCGCCTTCTCGTCCTGCGACTGGCTCACCGCCATCAACATGCTTTCCATCTGCTGGAGTTTTTCTTGAAGCTGGTCACGCTCACGCCGTAGCGTCCCCTGCTCCTGATTGACCGCCACTATCCGTTGCGACAAGCTCAAATCGACCTCATCGTCATCCAGCAACATCTCGGCCAAGCGGTTGCGCTCCACCGTCAAGCGCTCTTCCAGCGTCTTCAATTGGCCTTGCAATTGCCCAATCTGCGCCCGCGCCGTCTGTAATTCCCCAAACGCGCTCTGTCGCGCCTGTTTTACGCCCTCATCACTCACTTGGCTCAGCGGCACGCCCTTCACCATCGCTTGTATGGCGCGCTCCTCGGCCAGCAACCGCGACTCCTCGGCCTCATCACTCAAGGCCAACAGCCCGCCCGCAATCACGCCCGCACCGCGCAAGCTCTCTACCTCCCCTTCGCCAATCTCTCGGTTGACGAACGGATAGGCAATCAACAACAACGCATTGACCGCCCCCTGATACGACAACGGCTGCACGTAAGCAGGCCCCATCGTCTCAATTCCCAGCCGTGAATACAGGTCTTGTAGCTCGGCCTCGTTCCGATCCACCAACAAAGGCCGTTGCTGTCCGCGCTCTAGGGCATTCCGCAAGGTCGGTTGCGCCTCGAGGTTGATCGAAACCCCCGGGAGCACCCGTGTGCGCGTCCGGTCATAAGCCACCACGATATCGGCATAATTCACGTCTTGCACCCGGATTAGCGCCCCGACATCCGCCCGCATCACCTCCAGCACCGCCTTTACGATTTGCTGCGGTATCTGCTTGGGCGAGGTATCCTCAATCATCAACCCCAACGCCTTCAGCAACTGCACCGAGTCGCGGTCGGCGGGCTGTACCACCCGCGCACCGGGCATCCGAGGCGCAGGGGTCGGCGAAACCAACGGGGTCGGCGGCTTGGCCGGCGCGCTCACCGCCGCCGATTTAGCGCTGGCGACTTGTGCGGCATAAATGGCGCTGACGTTCGACATCATCGCCCGATACACCACCAAGCACACCACCACCATCGACGTAGCGCTGCCCAATCGCGCCGCGCCCTGCACCGCCGCACTATCCCCCATCAGCATCGCAAACGACACCACATAACCCACCGCCAGCAAAGACGCCCAAACCAGCTTGAGCGGTACATCCACCACGCTCCGCACCGATGCCAGCAACGTCAATACCAACCCGCCGGTCAGCACGATAGGCGCGACCAACCCCACCGTCACCCACTCGCCACGCCCTTGCGCCAGCGTCAGCCCACCGACCACCCATCCCATCGTCAGCACGCCCAGCACCACCGCCAAGGCCGTCCAAAAACGCCCCGAGCGCGCCTCGCCTACCGTCAAGAACCCCCAGCCTAGCGCAATCAAGGCCAGCAGGTGCACCCCACGCTCCAACGAAAACGCGGTAAACGCATCCAACACATTCGACGCCACCGCGGGCAACAGCCCAACCAGCCACGCCCCCAAAGCAATGCCCAAAGCCGTCAGCATCCGCCGCGGCACACGCCCCCCATGCCGCACCAGTTGCTCGCCAGCCATCAACGCACAGAGCATCAACGACCCAATCATCACGATGAAATAAATCAAATCGCCCGGTGGGCGGATGAATACCGTCAAAAAGTCCATGCAGCCCCTGCCTTAGTACGAAGCGCCATCTTCCGTGTCTATCGGTCAGTATATCCGGTTTATCGAATGTGGTCAGTAACAGCCAAGTTCGGTCTAGGTTTGAGATAGGTTTGTTTACCTCAATCTGGGCAATTCGGCCACCCGCGGGCATAATGAACCCATGAACAAACAATCCTTCCGGCAAACCCTATCCCGATTTTTACGCCGCCACCCGTGGCTCATCCGCATGGCCTACCCGTTCCATGTCGCCCGCCAGCCCCGCTTTAGCATCGGCGTGGTCGGGGTGGTCTTCAATCCAGACCACGAAGTCCTGCTGGCCGAGCACGTCTATCACCCTGCCATCCCGTGGGGGCTCCCGGGCGGCGGCATCGACTACCGCGAAGACCCCGCCGAGGCCGTCGCCCGCGAGTTCCGCGAAGAAATGGGCATGACCATCACCGTCCAACACCCCGTCTATGTCGAATATACCTATTGGCAACACATCGACATCGCCTTCTTGTGCCAACAGACCAGCCCCATCACCCACCTCTGCAACGAATTGACGGATGCCCGCTGGTTCAAGCGCGATGCGCTCCCACGGCTCACCCGCTTCCAGTTCCGTGCGCTCCAGCGCGCCTATGACCTGATGGAGAGACACCCATGACCCGCACGCGCCGCACCAAACGCACCAACCTGCCCGTCTTGCGTATCCTATCGGTATTGCTCGTCCTCTCGGCCTTCATCATGCTCGGGGCCGAAATGTACAGCTTCAGCCAACGCGAAGACCTCCTCGCGTCCGATGTCACGGTCGGCGGCATCCCCGTCGGCGACCTCACCATCAGCGAGGCCGTCACCAAATGGGAGCAGACCTTCAACCAACCCATCATCCTGCGCTACGCCGATGACATCATCGTCCTAGAGACCAGCGCCATCGACTTTCGCCTGAACTCCAACACCATGCGCGCTAACGCCCAAGCCTCCACCGGCGAGTTTTGGCCGCGATTCCTCAACCATCTCACCGGCGCGCAATCCGAGCGCATCGGTGCCACCATCCCGCTCCTCGCCGATTACCAAGAAGGGCTGTTGCGTGCCAAGCTCGAAGACATCGCCAGCCGCTACGACCGCGCCCCCGGGCAACCCACGTACGATGTCGCAACCCTCACCGTCTACGCCGGTCAAACCGGCACCCAGCTCAACATCGATGAGTCCATCGCCCGCATCGATGCCGCCCTGCGTAGCCCCACCAACCGTATCGTCGATTTGCCCGTCGGCGACTCGCAGGCCAGCCGCCCCAGCCTCCAGCTCTTACGGCGCATGATTATCGACTACCTCGACACCCAAGGCTTCATCTACGACAGCCCGTCCAGCGTCGCCTCGGTCTTCATCCTCGACCTCGAGACCGGCGAAGAGCTCAACATCCTCGGCGATGTCGCCTTCAGCGCCGCCAGCACCACCAAAGTCCCCATCCTGATCGATTTCTACCGCTTCCTCGACTTCCCACCCACCCCCGAGGAAGGGTTCATCATGGCCAACTCGTTGCTGTGCAGCCGCAACTCATCGTCCAACCTGATGATGCGCCTCATCGGCAACCAAGACCTGCTCGCGGGCATCCGCAGCGTCAGCAATACCGCTCAAACCCTCGGCGCACGCAACACCTACATCTCGGCACCGTTCGTCGAAGGCGTCACCGGCGAGTTTACCGGCTCCACCGTCGCGCCCGAGACCAACCCCAACCCCAACCACAACACCGAACCCGACCCGTTCAACCAAACCACCGCCGAAGACCTCGGCACGCTCTTCAACCTCATCTACGACTGTGCCAACTACAACTCCGGCCTCGCCACCGCCCTCCCCGACGACTTCACCCAGCGCGAGTGCCGCCAGATGCTAGAGCTCATGTCCGCCAACGACCTGCAACGCCTGCTCCAAGCCGGCATCCCAGAAGGCATCCGCATCTCGCACAAAAATGGCTGGCTCACCGAGACCGTCGGCGAAGCGGGCATCGTCTTCCCGCCCAATGGCCGTAACTACGTCATCGCCATCTTCCTGTGGGAAGACACCGGCTTCCAAAACTTCCAACGCCTATGGCCGCTGTTCGAGAGCATCTCGCGTGCCGCATGGAATTATTTCAGCCCCGAGACCCCCTTGCTCACCCCGCGAACCGACATCCCCAACACCGCCCAAGACTGCGAGGGCAACTACCTCCCCCCCTCGCCCGCCCAAGTCAATCTGGACGACATCAACGCTTGGCGGCGCACCACCCCCTAAACCAAATGACCGCGCCCAGATAAATGTCTGGGCGCGGTCATGATGCGATATGGCGGCGTCAGGCCTCGGGAGCCGTACTTTTCAACATCCGCAGGTGGTTCATGCCACCCGTGCTGTGATACGTCACAGAGTTCATGAACTTGCGGACGAAATGGATACCCCACCCGCCGTTCTCTCGCTCCAACAACGGCAACGACGGGTCGGGCGTCGGGTGCATCAACGGGTTGAACAGCGGCGCGTTATCCACCACCTCAATCAACACCCCGCCCTCCATCGGCTCCATCTCGATGCGGATGAACCCTGCATTTTCGTCAAACTCGAACCCGTGCTCAACCACGTTCGTGATGATTTCATCGACCGATAGGTGACAATGGTAAATCGCGTCCTCGTCCAGCCCATAATGTGCCCCCCACTCACTGATGAAGTCGAGCGCCTCTTGGACGGATGTCAACCGCGGAATAATCTGGAGGGTGTGCCGTTCGCCCATCGCCTTCGCCTTTCACCGCCTGCGCGATGGTGCTAGAAACTGTCAATCGCCTCGGCAGAAGTCTCGAAAATCAAAAAGATCGTGTCCAGACCTGCCATCTCCATCACCTCACGCACCCGCTTGGAGGGCTGCGCGAGGCGCAAATCACCGGCCACCTTCTTCAGCTTCTTCAAGGCGTTGACCAATTCCCGCAGGCCTGCGCTGCTCATGTAATCCACACCGGCCAAATCCAGCACCAGCTGGGTCTGCCCCGCGCTAATCTGCGCGTTGAAGGTGTCGGCAAGCTGTTGGGCATTCATACTGTCGATGCGCCCCGACGCCTGAAGCACCGTGATTTGCCCTGCGTTCGTCGCTTGAATGTTCATCGGCTATAATGTCCTTTGAGTAGTGCGTGAGTCCCCGCTTATAAGGGCTATTGTACCCGATATTCCCCGTTATAATGCAACTGTCTGGCATTCAATTAGTGATGTGATGACCGCTATGGATTTTTCGCTCGCCCTCACCCTCGTCTGGACTGTAACGTTCTTTCTGATTCAGCGCACCGAGGCCAAATCTCGCGGTTGCGTCACGTGGTTCATGCTGTTGGTGGTCGGCGGCGCCGTCGCATGGTTCTCTTACACCCGCGGGGTCTTCGACCAAGCCTTGTCGGCCTTGTTTTGGGGCGCGCTCATCAACTTCGTCTTTTGGTTGCTCATCGGGCGTTATAACCCCGTCAAATCATCCGACGAAATCCAAGTCCTCGGCATGGACGACTAACCCACCCCCAACCCACCAAAACGCCGCTGGAGGCTCACCCCCAGCGGCGTTTTCAATGCACACGGCTCGGCGCTCAGCCGATGATGTTCAATGGGATGATGTCCGCGGTCTGGAGCAACACGAGGCTGGTGCGCGCCGCCACGCCTTGTGCCATCGACACCAAAGCTCGCGCTATCGGGGTGGTGCGCCACCACCGGACGCCCATAATCCCCGCCCTCACGCACCGTCGCCTGCAACGGCACGCGCCCCAAGAACGGCACGTTGCGTTCCGCCGCCAAGCGCTCACCGCCACCCGTCCCGAAGAACTCGCCCGCCATGTTCTCGACGATGCCCAAGACCGGCACGTTGAGCTGGTCGAACATCGACACGCTCCGCAAGGCGTCCGAGACCGCCACCGATTGCGGTTGCGTCACGATGACCGCCCCCGTCACAGGGAACTGCTGCGCGAGGCTCAACGGCGCGTCA
>JALONY010000074.1 GCA_025454715.1 Anaerolineae bacterium | reverse complement strand
GCACGGGCGGCCAGCGTGTTTGCGGAGGTCTTGGCCGATGGGCGCGGGCAACACATCGCCATCTTCTCGCACGGGGCGACCTTGCGCGTGCTGATGGTGCACCTGTTCCCAGAGCTGTACATCGCCGACCCCAAACTATCCCCCACGTTCGAGAACACCGCGGTGATGATCGTGTCGCACGACGGGGCGCGCTTCTCGGTGGTGCAAGAGCCGCTCACGCCGCATCTGGCGGCGCAGGGCTGACGGCACCTCTCGACCCCATAAAAAAATCACCCCGCACGTGTCTTGTGCGGGGTGGTTTGCGAGGTGGTGCTAGGGCGAGTGGCCTACTCGACCACGACCTTGACCTTGCTCGCGCCGGTGGTGCTGGCGTCATCGCCGTCGGCGTTGGCCTCGGGCGTGCCGTCCGGCTTCATCTTGTCGCTGGCCTTCTTGACTTCCTCGATGGCCGCTTCCATCAAGACGCGCAAGCCCTTCGAAAACTCGCGGGTGGCGTTGGCGCCGTGCTCACGGAAGCCCTCGGGCAACAACGATTCCAGCGCCTTGCCGGTCTCTTCGAGGGCGCGGCGTTGGTGATACAAGAAGGTCTCGAACGGGTTACGCGGGTTGCTCTCGTCTTGCTCGGGGGTCGGGTTGGTCTGATCGGTCATGATTGGGATACTCCTGACACTCTGATGGGTTGCTGTACTAACCTATACGCACCGAAAACGATACGGGTTGCGCCCAACTTACTCGACGGGCGGGGGCGGCGGGACGGGCAGCTGGGAATCGGGCGTGTCGCGCCAGCGCCGCCCTTCCTTGATGATGAGGTACGGGATGCCGTTGTGGATGGGGTACTTGTTGCCGCTGGTGGCGTTGCCGACCCAGTGCGGGTTAATCAGGGTCAGCCGACCGGCCTCGCCGCCCTGCTGCACCGCTTCGGGGCAACGCAACAGCTCGAGATGGGCGGGGTTGAACGTATAGGGGTCGCTCATGGTGGGTTCTCGCAAGGTTTGACGGGGGATATGCCAAAATTATAGCATGACTGTGCCTGACTTTGGGATACAATAGCGCTGACTCGCACGCCGCGCACCCACTTCAGCCAAGGGGAACCCCGATGGACTCGACCCATAGCGACTATATCGCCCCTGCCGAATGGCGGTGGGTCTTGCTGCTCGGTTGCCTGATGATGGTGGCCTCGTTGGTGCCGTTCGCGGCGGTCGGGGTGCTGCGCCCATCGCCCGAGGTCTTGTTTTTGGGCGTGACGCACGACTTGACCGATAGCGCGGGCGTGCTGGCCTTGATGACCCACGCCGCCGAGGGCGGTACCTTCCCCCAGCCGCGCTACACTCCCGAATCCCTGCCCAACCTGCTGACCGACCTGCTGTACGGCGCGCTCGGGCGGGTCGCCAACGCGGGCGACCTCGATATCCAAGCCGTCTTTCATGTGGTGCGCCTGCTGACCGGCCTGTTGATGGTGCATACGTTTTACCTGCTGGCCGCGCAAATTTGGCAGCGCGTCACGGCGCGCCGCACGTTCTCGGCCATCGCCAGCCTCGGCGGTGGGCTGGGCTGGGCGCTCGCGCCGCTGATGGGCAACACGCTCGACTCTGGGTTGACGCCCGCCTACCCGTTCCACAGCCTGTTGATGAACGTGCATTGGCCGTTGGCGACCGCCGCCCTCAGCCTGCTGGCCGCGGCAGGGATTAGCGCATTGCGGCGCGGTAGCACCCAAAAGCCCGCCGTGACCAATTACGGCTTGCGCTTGTTCTTGTTCTCCATGTTGCTGATGATCATCGACCCGCCCGCGCTGTTGCCGTTCGCGCTCGGGTTCTTGTTCGTGGTCGGGCTACACGGCCTCAAGACGCGCCTGTTTGCCCGCAACGCGCTGATTTTGTTGTGGTTCGGGGTGCCTGCCTTGCCGTTGGTCGGGTTTTTGGTGGCCACCGCGTTCCAAAACCCGATGGCCTTCACGTTGTGGCTGCGCGATAGCACCTTGCCGACCGTGCCGCTCTGGGGGGTGCTGGCGGGTTTGGGCGTGCCGCTCATCATAGCGGTACCCGCGCTGTGGGGCGTGGTTCGCAAGCTGGAGCCGGACGATAGCGCGCTGATGCTGTTTTGGCTGGCGTTCATGTTGCTGTGCGGCTACGCCTTGCCGGTGGTCGGGGGTGGGTTCTGGGTCGGGCTGATGTTGCCGGTGGCCTATTTCGCCACCCGCGCCGCGTTCGCATTTTGGGCGCGGGTGCTGCCCAGCCCGCTGTGGCGCTTGCGCCTCGGCATCGTCGGGGTGCTGGTGATTGCCTTCGGCCATTTGCCGGTGGCGCTGGCACCACTGACCAACGACCAGCGCGACGCGCTCCACCTCGAGAGCGCTTACATCGAGGCCAGCGCATGGCTGATGCGCGAGACCTCGCTCGATGCGGTGGTGCTGGCCTCGCCCAAGGTCAGCTTGTGGCTGCCCGCCCTGACCGGCAGGCGGGTGGTCTACGCCACGCCCGATAAAGCGCTCTACCCATCGACCGCGCAGGCGGCGGTGCGCCTGTTCTTCACCAGCGACACCCCCGCCGATTGCCGGACGGTGCTGGACGGCACCCGCGCCCCCGCACCGGCCTATCAGGTCGATTACGTCCTGCTGGGGCCACAAGAGCGCGCATTGGGCGCGGTGGCGTGCACCGACGGCCTGCGCCGCGTGTTCGAGGCGGACGGTGTGGCGGTGTTCGCGGCGCGCTGATGAGACGATTGCTGCAAAAACCGCTCAGCCGTGTTACACTTCTATTGCATTGGCTTAAGGCATGGCACGACAGGGGACACGATGAGCTACCGCCGCTCGCGTCGCGATTATGATGATGATTACGATAACCGCCGCTCTTCCCGTCGGCGTTCGTCGCGCCGCCGTTCTTCGGGCGGTGGGGGTGGGCGCAAGAGCTACGACGAGATTCGCGTCGAGCACATCACTTGGGCGTTGCTGGTCGGGGTGTTCGCGGTGCTGTACCTGACCCGCGAAGGCCAGACCGACCTCAACATCCCCAACTGGTTTACGCCCGTGGCCGGTGCGCTGATTTTGCTGGGCTCGGGCTTTTATCAATACGCCAACCGTTGGCGGGTGTCGCCCGCGACATGGGTGGGCGGCTCGCTGATGCTGGTGATGGCGTATTACAGCATGTATATGTCACCTAACGCCGATGTCAAAGGCTTTGCCATGTTGACGTTCGCCGCCGTGATTGCTTTTGGCGTGCTGACGGGGGAAACCTAAACCCGCCCCGTCAGGCACTGCAAGAAGACCGCTGAAAATGTCGGTACTTGTTTTTTCGGGTCAAGGATAAAGGTTGTAACGGGACTGTGGACGCCCAGACGGACTCCTCTCACCGCGTGTCATTGGAAGACTGCCGGAAGCTGGCACTCCCGCTGGAAACCCGCGTGTTGGCAGGCGAAGGCTTGCTGTCGCGTCCGGTGGCGTGGGTATCGGTGCTGTACCCCCAAGACGACCCGCTGCATAAGCAGGTTCAACCCAGCGAGCTGATTTTGGTCTCGCCCCAAGAATCCAGCACCATGCGCCGCACCACCGATGTCGAGCTGGTGCGTTGGGCTGCCGAGGCCAAGCTGGCCGCGCTGGCCTTTTTCGAGGCCGTCTCGCCCTCGGCACTGGCCGAGGCCAAGGCCTATAGCGTGCCGGTCTTGCTGTTGCCCAGCAGCAGCCGCCCGCGCCTCGTCGAGCGCTCGACCGTCAGCCTGTTGGTCGATCAAAAAGGCCAACTGGAGCGGCGCGGCCAACAAATTTACCGCCAACTGACCGAAATCATCGCCCGCAACGAGGGGCTCAACGAACTCATCGAGGTCATCGCCCGCCTGACCAACAAGGCGGTGGTGCTGCAAGACAAAAACCTGCGCGTGATGGTCAGCAAGCCGCACCCGCAATTGGTGGGGGCGTGGGACAGCGTGGAGTCGTTCCTGCGTGACCCGCGCAACCTGCCGGTCGAGCTGCAAGACCGCACCAAAGTCGCCGACATCGATCAGCCCAGCATCTTGCAAGCCCTGAGCTTGCCCGGCCTCGCCCGCTTGGTCGCGCCGGTCGTCACCAACGATATGGGGCGGGGCTATCTGACCATCGTCGGCCTCGAGACCGACCTCGACGAAATCGACGCGCTGATGGCCGAGCACGGCGCGGCGGCCTGCGGACTCGAGATGGCCAAGGTCAAGGCGGTCAGCGAGGCCGAGAAGCGCTTGCGCGGCTCATTCCTCGAGCGCCTGTTGGTCGGCGATGTCAGCCAGCAAGAGGCCGTCAAGCAAGGCGAGCGCCTCGACCACGATATGGCCGTGCCGCACATCGCCATCTTGCTGTCGTGGCACCCGTCCGAGCGCCAAGTCCCGTCCTTGCGCCGCCTCGAGACGCTGGTGAACGGGGTCATCAACAATCAACGCATCCAAGCGCTGGTGTGGATTCGCGAGAGCGAAAACGAGGTGTTGGTGTTCTTCGCCGCCAACCCAGAGCACCCGATCGACTCGGGGCTGAAGTTGTCGCGCACCTTCGCCGAGGAAATCCACCGCCAATACCCGTCCAACAAGGCCGCGCTGGGCTTGGGGCAAATCGCCCGCGAGGTGTCGGGCTGGCGCAGCAGCTACCGCGATGCGCGCCAAGCGCTCGACCTCGCCCGCCGCTTGCAGACCGATACCCCGCTCTACATCGGCGACCTCGGGGTGTATCAGCTCATCCTCAACCTGAGCGACACCGAGATGCTGAAGGAATTTTGCCAGCACACCCTCGGCTCGTTGCTGGATTATGACCAGCGCCAAAACGCCGACCTGATCAAGACGCTGGAGGCGTTCTTCCATTGCCACGGCAACCTCAGCCAGACCGCCGAGCAACTGATCGTGCACCGCAATACGTTGTTGTACCGCATGAACCGCATCAACGAGATTGCCGGAATCGACCTCGACCGCCCCGAGACACGCCTCGCGCTGCACCTCGCGCTCACCATCCGGCGCTTGCTCAGCATGGGGTGACGCGGCGCGCCCCTCCCACCCCGCCCCCAAACACACCACCCCCGCCGGTACGCTGGCGGGGGTGGTGTGCTGCTTGGCCTAAAACATGGCGGTGGTATCGCGGCGGGTATCACACGTTTTTTAATCTCTTTTCTGCCCTAAAATACTGTATCTTAAAGACACAGTACGTCTTTCATAGTCAGTCAGAGGACATGAAACAGCGATGAACAAACGGCTTTGGGGTCTGATTGGCCTCATCACACTCAACCTTATCATGGCCATCGCCACGCTCACGTTCGGGCAGGGCGATGCCCCGTTGCCGCTCCCTAGCCCCGACTCGGACGAAGATACCCTCCGCGAGGGCTACACACGCCTCGGTGATATGGTCATCCCCGAAAGCATGTTGACCAGCCGCGCTGGCTTCAATGCCGACGCCTTCAGCAAATGGCCAAAGGTCGGCGACTACTACGAAGTGCCCTACGTGTTCGCCACTGACATAACCAAGCCGAGCTATGTCGCGCCGGTAAACCGCGACCGGACACGCGAGGCAATGCGCGGATGGGAGGCCGTCTCGGCGGTGCGTTTCGTGCCGCGCACCACGCAGGCCGATTACCTCCGCATCATCAACTCCGACGGTAACTGGTCGTATGTCGGGCGCATCGGTGGCGTGCAACTGCTGGGCATCTACAATTGGGATTATAACTTGGTCATCGTGCACGAGCTGGGGCACGCCCTCGGCCTCTTGCACGAGCAAAGCCGCATCGATCGCGATCAGTACGTCGAGGTCTTGTGGCAGAACATCGCCCCGGGCGCAGAAGCGAACTTCTACACATGGGAAGGTACCGGCATTTTTGCCCCCTACAATTTCAACTCGGTGATGCACTACGACCAGTATGCGTTCTCGGTCAATGGCCAGCCGACCCTGCGCGCTAGGCCACCGTATGAGGGCTACAACCGACCGGGTTTCATGGGACGGCCCAACCAGTTGAGTAGAAGCGACGAAGCGACGATGAACTGGCTGTACCCTCACCGTGGCGATCTGCCGAGCAATGCCATCCCCTTGGCGGAGGGCGTCAATACCATCAACATCGATAATGGCTGGTTCAACATGTTTGCAGAGCCCCGTGGCGATTGTGCGTCCGTAAACCAGAGCACATTGTGGTATACGTTCCGCCCGTCGGTCACCGGCACGTATACGTTCAATAGCCGAGGCGAAAGCTACTCCTACTCACATACCCTTATCGTCTGGCGAAGGGTCAATGGGCAATGGTACGTGCAAGGCTGTAAACAAATCAGTAGAAACTTCCCCGAGGGAGTGCAGTTCGAGGCGCAGGCAGGCGTCCGCTATTACCTGATGGTCGTTGGAGATTCATACTACAGCGGAAATGTCAACATCACATGGTCACGCACCGACAACCTGTTGTCACACGGCGGGTTCGAGGCGGGTACCAACGGCTGGACAATCAGCAGCACGGGCAACAACGACCGGATCGTGTGCAATGGCTACATCGGTGCAGAGCGTAGCAATTGTGCGATGGAGTTCATCGGGGGTGTCAACGAGGCCAGTAGCGTCTCCACCGTGGCTACCTTCCCCGCGGGGTGGACATTTGCGGCAGGCGACACCTACACGCTCAGCTACAGCCTGCGCACCCGCCAGACTACCCACAACCTCCGCCCACGGGTGTTCGTGCGCTATCGGGACGGCACGCGCCAGAGCTTCGATTTGCCTGCGCAAACCGGTAGTGCGATTACGTCATATCTGCGTTTCGAGTCCAACTTCACGATCCCGCGTGCCGATGTTCGCAGCATCACCGTGCGCTTCTTGTCCACCGGCACCGCCACCGATTTCCTGAGGCTGGATAACGTGCGGTTGGTGCGGAGTAGCGGTGGGGTGGTCGCGCCGTTGCCCCTGCCCCTACCCGCACCGTAACCCCTAGCCCACCTGGCGGCGCAGGTGTGGGTAATAGCGGGCGCGGCTGGTGGTGCGGACGTGCTTCATCCGCTCCTCGAACGAGCCGCCGCGCAACGTCGGCGAGGTAATTTTGAGGGTGGCGTCCTTATCGGGGCTGTCGAACTCGCTGCGCGTCCACTCCCACACATTGCCCGACAAATCCGACACCCCGAACGGGCTGACCCCGCTGGGGTACTGCATCACCGGCGTGGTGCCGCCGATACCGCTCTCTTTGATGTTGCAGCGCGACAAATCGAACGCCTCGCCCCACGGGTAATTGGTGCGCGCCTCGCCGTGCGATGCCCATTGCCATTGCGCCTCGGTCGGCAACGACAGGTCGAGGCCAGTTTTGTGGCTCAGCCAACGGCAAAACGCGACCGCCTCGTGCCACGTGATGTTGATGACGGGGTGGTCGGCGCGGTTGCGCGGCGGCAACTCGACCTCGCGGGGGTAAATCAACCCCTCCCACCAGCGCTGATCCGAATAGCCGAGGTCGTCGATGAACATCTGATATTGCTCATTGGTGACCGGGTAGCGCGAGATGGCGAACGGGGCGACCTCGAAAGCCGCCGCCACCGTCTGCATCGTCAGGGTGCCGTTGGGCAGGTTCACCCACTCCAGCAACGGCAGGCTGGTGCGCGGCTTGAGGGGCGCGCTGTCCTCGGTGTGGTCGGTCATGCTGACCGAGACGCGGGTGTTGGTGGTGAAGCCCCCCGCGGCGGCCACCGCCACGGCTTGTTGCTTGCGCGCCACCCCGACCTGAAGCGCCATCAGGTTGGCCAGCTTTTCCAGCGTCGCCTGATACGAGATGTGCGCCAGCGTCACGCCGTCCGCCCACGCCACGGCGCGGATGTCCTCCGGCAGGTTATAGCGCGGGCGCGCCCCATCGGCATAAATCGGCAATATCGGGCGGCGCGCCTCGAGGCCAGCGCGCAAGATGCGGCGCACGCGGTCATCGTGCCGCCCGATGCGCTCTTCCTCGAACGTGTTGTTGGTCACGACGACCAAAAGCGCGGCACTGTTGTGGACTTTGGGCAACAACTGCGCCTCGAGGTGCTCGCCGTCGATGGTGCGGTCGTCCATGATGATTTGAGCGTCGATATAGTCTTCGAGGTCGCGGGCGATCAGGTGCGCCAGCGCCCAGTCTTTGCGGCGGAAACACAGGAATACGGTCGCGTTCATCGGGGTCGGTCTCCGACTGTCAGGTTGACCGACAGTATCCCACGGCAAGATAAAGCCTTGTTTGTCGGGATGTTAAGAGGCGGCGGTGAGCGGGCGCGGCCTGTGTTATGCTCATCACAAGCTTAAACGGTGCAGAAAGGGCAACGGCGATGTGGGGAAAAACGGGCTGGTGGGTGGTTTTGGCGCTGATGATGGCGGGGTGTGGCGCGGGCGCACCCACCGACTCCGGCGGGTTGCCTGCGCCGGTCGTGCTGCCGGTGACGGCCAACGACCTGCAAATCGTGACCGGCCAACGGGTGTACGTGCCCGCCTATTCACAGGTGTTTTTGACGCCGGACGGCGAGAGCCTCGAACTGGCCGTGACCTTGGCCATCCACAACACCGACAGCGACAACCCGCTGATTATCCGCGAGGTCAGCTATTACAACACCGAGGGCGCGCTGGTGCGTAATTACATCACCGAGCCGGTGCAATTGCCGCCGCTGGCCACCACCGGCTTCATCGTGTCGTCGCGTGACCAAAGCGGCGGCTGGGGTGCCAATTTCATCGTCGAGTGGGGCGCGGAGCAACCGGTCTACGAGCCGGTCATCGAGGCGGTGATGGTCAGCACGCGGGGCACGCAAGGCGTGTCGCTGGTCAGCCCCGGGCGGGTGCTGTCGCAGACGCGGGCTGACGACTGAGCCACGCCAAGAGGGTCTCGGCGGCCACCGGTGCGCCGCCCGCCTCGGCCAAGCTCTTGCCCAGCGCGGCGGACTGTGCGCGCAAAGCGGGCTCGGACAAGGCACGCTGCACCGCCGCCCGCAATTGCGCGGGCGTGATGGCCTCGCCCATCAACGCGATGCCCGCCCCCAGCTTGGCCACCCGTTGCGCGACCGTGCCCTGCTCGACCTGTTGCGGCACGACCACCAGCGGCACCCCGAACGTCAAGCCCTCGTGCACGCTGTTCAGCCCGCCGTGCGTGACGAAGGCCGCGGCGCGCCGCAGCACCTCCAATTGGGCGACGAACGGGCGGACGGTGGTGTTGGCGGGCGGGGTGCCCAGCGCCGCGAGGTCGGTCTTATGCCCCACCGACAATACCACCTGCACCGGCAGGTCGCCCAGCGCCGCGAAACACGCCCGATAAAAGGCCGGATTTTGGTTGTTGACCGTGCCCAGCGACACATAGACCAGCGGCAGGTCGGGCGAGAGGTCGAGGTCGAGCGGGTCGGTGCGATTGCCCAGCGACGCCCCGACGAACGTATAGGCCGCGCCCAAGCGCGCCTCGTCGGGCTGGAACTGGCGCGATGTAAACACGATGTTGCACGACGGGCTGGCGTTGGTGACGGGGTCGGTGTAGCCGACGCCGCGCACCCCCAGCGCCCCCAAGCGCCCACGCACCCGCAGATAATCGGGCGCGCCGCGCACGAATTGTAGGGCGGTTTTGGCGAATACCGCGGGCGACATCGGCGGCACCGCCCCCGGGGCAAAGACGAAAGTGGTGATGAAGGCGGCGGCGGGCACGCCCTCCAGCGCCGCCGCCCACCTGCCCCAGCCCGCCAGCGAGTCGAAAATCACCGCATCGGGGCGGTGCGTGCGGATGAGGTCACGGGTGAACGGCAACAGGCGCTGGCCGATTTCGAGCAATTTGACGCAGTTATAAGCGATGTTGCCCTCGTGCTGGCGCGCTTCCAAGGCGTCATATTCCGGCCGACCACCCCGAGCGCGGGGTTGACGTGGCCAGAGGCGGGGATGTTCAGGTATAAAAAGCGGGTCATGCGGGGGTATCCTTGGGCAGGCGTGGTGAAAATCGGTGACGAGGGATGAAGGGCGGGCGCGCCCTGACCGCCCGCGTTTCAGGGCACATCGGGCGTATCGACGGTGCGTATCAGGTCGAGGAGTTTGGTGGTCGTGTTCCAGTTCCGTATCGTCATGTGTTGATAGACCGGTGTGCCGATAATCTTGTTTAAGCGGCTTTGGGGGAGTTGTGCGCTGAGGCGCTGAGCATAAATCGCACCGTCCCCAGCCCAAAACGAATCGACGCCCTCACGCGGGGAAAGGACAGAGATGGCCTGTGGTGCG
>JALONY010000073.1 GCA_025454715.1 Anaerolineae bacterium | reverse complement strand
GCCCATAATCGGCCTCGGGGATGGGGCGGTCTACACCGGCGGCGTCACGGTAGACGTAGCCGGTGCCGCGGCACCAATCGCAATCTTCGGGCTCACCGCTGAACTCGTCGCTCAGCCAGCCGTAGCCGTCGCACGACGGGCAACGCACGATGTCGTAAGGGGGTGGGGTGGTCATGGGGGTTAGCCTCCGGTGCTGCCTTCGGGGATGTTGAGCGGCTCATAGGGCGCAATCGCCCACCAGTCGGGGTAAGGCTCGATGCGCTGGGCGTTGAAGTAATAATCCAGCACGCGCCGCACGATGGGGGCGGCCACCTGTGAGCCTTCCAGCGACTGCGACACGACCACCGTGATGGCGATTTGCGGGTCGTCGGCGGGGGCGTAGGCGGTGTACCACGCATTGGGGTAGCGGGCGGTCTGGGCGGTGCCGGTCTTGCCGCATGAGCTGTAGGGCGCGTTGTTGAAGCGGATGTAGGCCGTCCCGAGGTCTTCATTGGTGGTGGTGCCGCACATCCCGCGCTGAATCTCCTCCAGCACCCCGGGCGCGAAGTCGATTTCGTTCAGGATTTCGGGCTCGAACCGCTCGACCAACGGCGCGCCGTCGAACCCGCCGACCTGCTGCACGATGTACGGGCGATAGGCCGTGCCGCCGTTGGCCAGCGTCGCGGTCATCACCGCGATTTGGATGGGCGGGACGGTCACGTCACCCTGCCCGACGCTGTTGTTGATGGCGCGGGCGACCGAGGCCGGGTTGTCCAAGTCTGCGGCGGCCTCGGCCAGCCCCGGGTAGATGGTGTACGGCTCGCCCATCCCCAAGCGGCGGGCGTAGTCGGCCAGCAGGTTGCCGGAGCGGTTGAACAGGACTGCGCCGGTCTCCCAGAAGAACGGGTTACACGAGGTGCTGACCGCCTCGGCAGGGGTGACCGGCCCCGCGGCGGGGAAGCCGTCGGCCACGCGCCAGTCGGGGCGTTGCTGAATCTCGTCGCCCAAGGCCGTGCCCGACCAATACAATTGGCAATCGAACACCTCGCCGGGCTGGGTGATGCCCTCGTTGAGCACCGCGGCTGCGGTGACCAGCTTATAGACCGACCCGGGGGTGTAGCGGCTCTGGATGGCGTGGTTGGTGAGCGGGCGGCGCTCGTCGCTGGTGACTTGGCGCAACAGCTCGACGCGCCGGAGCGGCTCGGGTGAGGTCGGGTCGAACAATTGCGGGTCAACGAACGGGTAGCTGACCATGGCCAAAATCGCGCCGGTCTTCACGTCGATGATGACGCCCGCGCCCTCGGCGGCCACCCCGCCCCAGTCGGGCGCGGCGTATTGGTAGGCGTCGAACATGGCTTGGGCGAAGGCCAATTGTAGGTCGCGGTCGATGGTCATCTGCACCGGCGCGGGGGCGCTACCGCTCTGGGTGGCGAACTCGCGCAGTACCGTCCCGCCCGAGTCGATGATGCGTAAGACGCGCTCGGCGGTGCCCGCCAATTGGCGCTCGTACACCCGCTCGACTCCGGCCTGCCCGATGCGGGCGTCACTGCTGTAGCCGAGGCGGGTGAACTCGGCCACCTGCTCGGGGCTCATCTGGCCGGTGTAGCCCGCGACGTGCCCCATGGCGTTGTTGCCATAATAGGCGCGGGTCTGGCGCTCGCTGGTGATGCTGATGCCGCAGGTACCGGTCAGGGCGGCGCGGTTGGCCTCGAACGTGTCGAGGTTCATCTCGCCGATGTTGAAGATGGTGTCGAACCCGGGCGGGTAATTGGTCAGCAGGCGCTCATAGGCCGCCAGCGGGCGGCGGGTGAGCTGCGCCAGCAACGACAAGCACGCGGCCTCGTTGGTCATGTTGGGGCGGGCGGTGTACATCGTCACGACCGTGCCGGTGTTGGCGACTGGGTTGCCGTTGCGGTCGTAAATGTTGGCGCGGGGGGGCAAGACACCGCTTGAGGTGATTTGCCCGACCGAGGGGAGCTGGGGGAAGATGTCCATGCTCGACCATGCGATGCCCCAGCGCCCGCCCTCGTTGACGAGGCGCATGGTGCGCCCGCTGTCCTCGATTTGCCCGAACAGGCTGCTTTCGATGACCACGTCGTAGGTCACGGCGGCGGTGACGCCTTGAAAGCGCGTGTCGCCGAGGGTATGGCGCACGCCGGTCAGGGCGAGGGCTTCGTTGGCCACGGTGTAGCGGTTGACGAACAATTGCTCGGGATAGGCGGCTTGGCTTTGGCTGGCCAACAGGCGGTACATGGCCGCGCTGTCCGATTGCCCCCACGCGGTCAAGAATTGCCCGACCGTATCGGCGGGCGTGCCGGTCTGGGCGCTGGCCACGCACAACGGCAGCAGGCACATCACCCACACAACGAGATGTCGAACCCGTGTCATATGCGCTTTCATCCCTTATCGGTGGTTGTTTGCCGTACTATAGCCCCGCGCTGGGGTGAAGTCCAGCGGGGTTGTGCTATGATTGACGAACGTTTGCATGACGGTGGTTGTGGCATCAGGAGTGTGGTGACGGCAATGCGAAAGACGATGTTGGCAGTGGGGTGCGCGCTGGTCGGCGTGATGGGCTTGGCCGGTTGCGAGGGCTTGGTGGTCGGTGAGGGCGGCGGCGGCAGTGGCGAGGTCGGGCGGGTGACGCGGGTCATCGACGGCGACACCATCGACGTGGATTTGGACGGCGAAATCGTGCGGGTGCGCTACTTGGGCGCCAACACCCCCGAGCGTGACGAGCCGTGCTATTCGGACGCGGTGCGCGCCAACCGTGAGCTGGTCGAGGGCGAGACGGTGCGCTTGGTGATGGACACCACCGATACCGACCGCTTCGACCGCCTGCTGCGCTACGTCTACGTCGGTGATACGCTGGTCAACGGGGAGCTGGTGCGCCAAGGCTTTGCCGAGGTGGTGCTGTACGAGCCGGATGGCCGCTTTTACGAGACCTTCTTACAATATGAGCGCGACGCCCGCCGCAACCGCTTGGGGTGCCACCCGACCGGCATCTTCGAAGACGGTTCCGACCGGCGTTGATGAGGTATCATAAGACGCATGAGTGACGGTGTGCCCTCGCCAACCCCTGCTGACCGCAAGCGCCTGATTCGGCGGCGGGTGTGGGGCGCGTTCGCGCTCGGCCTGCTGATGGCGGGGGTGGGCGGCCTCGTGGTCGCCCTCCAGACCCCGTTGCAGGTCGGGGTGGTCAGCGACGTGATGACCCTCGCGTTGTGCCTCGCGCCTGCCGTGCTGATTTTGTTGCCGGTGTGGTTGCTGGTCGGCTTGGCCATCTATGGGGTGGGGCGGCTGGAGGTGCGGGTGACGCGCCAATTGGCCGCGTTGGGCGTGCGCTCGTCCGACGCGCAAACGCGGGCACGCCTCGCGGCGCGCACGGTCGGGCAATCGGTCATCCGCGCCACGCTGACCGTGGAGCGCTTTGGGGAGCGGTTGCGCGTGCGGCGCCAGCGCCCGACCGCGGGGACGTGGGAAGACGAGGACAGCGATGAGCAGTAACCCGAAACCGCGCAAGACCACCCTGCCCGACCGGCGCGCTTTGTTGGCGCGCCCGACGCCCAAGCCACCGCTCAAGCCGATCGACCGCCGCCCATATTGGATGGGGATGCTGGGCAGTGTGCTGGCGGGGGTGTTGGGGGCGTTGATGTTCAACCGCGCCGCGCAAGACGCCGCCCGTGGGCGCAAGATTGCCCCGCTTGGGCGGATGCAAGTGTTCTCGCTGGTGCTGACGGTGGTGGGGGTGTTGCGCCAACTGGCCGAGATTGCCCGCCCGCCCCAGCCCGCCACCAAGAAACCGACCCGCAAGCCGCGCCGTTGAAACCGTGAGGAGACCCCCTGATGTGTGGCCGTTTTGTGTTGACCGCTGACGCCCAGCAACTCCAATTGGCCTTCGGCCTCGAGACGTTGCCCGCCCAGATGGTGCCGCGCTACAATATCGCCCCGACGCAGCCGGTGGCGGTCATCACCAACGCCGCGCCGACCACGCTGACGTTTCAGCGCTGGGGGCTGGTGCCGTCGTGGGCCAAAGACCCCAGCATCGGCAGCCAGATGTTCAACGCCCGCGCCGAGACCGCCGCCGAAAAGCCGTCGTTCAAGCACGCGCTGCGCCGCCGCCGGTGCTTGATACCGGCCAATGGCTTTTACGAGTGGCCGGTGAAGGGCAAAAACCCGATTTACATCTACCCCGACGACCCCGCCCCGTTCGCGTTTGCGGGGTTGTGGGAGGTGTGGCGCGGCCCCGACGGCGAGGAATTGCCGACCTGCACCATCCTGACCACCGAGCCGAACGAGTTCATGAAGGCGTATCATCACCGGATGGCGGTCATCTTGCCGCCCGACTTGTATGGGGCGTGGTTGTCGCCTGCCGAGTTGTCGCCCGCCGAGGCGCTCGACCTGTTGCGCCCGATGCCCGCCGATGGCTTGCGCGTGCATGAGGTCGGCAAGCTGGGCACGGGCGCAGAAGGCCCCGAGTGCATCGCGCCGGTCAACACACAAGGGACGTTGTTCTGACATCATGAGCCGTTTTCATCCCCTCTTGTTCGCGCTGTTGGGCGCGGTGTTGGCGGCGTGTGCCAGCGCCCCGCCTCCCGACCCCATCGCCATCACCGCCACGCTCTCGCCGACGTTGGTGGCCAGCAGCACCCCCACCCCCGACGTGACTGTGCCGCCCTCGCTGGAGCCGCCCACCCCGACCCCCAGCTTGACGCCACTCCCCACCGCCGAGGGGACGCCCGCCACGCTTAGCCCGACCGTCTTGACCGACCTCGAGGCGCCCATCCGCTTGCGCTTGCCGGACGGGTGGCGTTTCGCCAGCGACGCCTTGCTGTTGCCGGGCGCAGAGGGCATGTCGGTCGTGCCGTTCTCGCTGTATCAGGGCGACATCACCGGCGGGCAAGGCACGATTTTGGTGCTGTGGGCGTTCGAGAGCGTGGTGCCCGCCGCCCCGACCGGCAGCCCGATGGCTGGCGTCAACCTGTATGCCGACGGCCTGCGGATGTTGCTGTTCGCGGTGGTCGAGGCCGAGTGCAACTTGGCCTACGATGAAGAGCGGGTCTTCTCGGTCGGTGGCATCGAGGGGCGCGGCACGTTCTTCGCCGCCGACGACTGCCCGGGCGGGTTGCCCAGCTTGCGCGGGTGGTTTTCGGCCTTCACGATTAACCGACTCAACTTCGCGTTTTACGCTTATACCGAGCCTAAGGAATTGCTGGACGGCCCCGCCCTAGAGGAATTGCAAGCCATCCTCAACTCGGTCGAGTTCGACTTCGGGCTGTTGCCCACCCCCGCCCCGACCAGCCTGCCGGTTCAAATCGTCAGCCCGACGCCCGACCCGCAAGCGGTCGCCACCCGCGCCACCCCGACCACCCCGCCGGTGGTTTTCGCCACTGCCACGCCCGCCCCATAACCCGATGAGAGAGATGCCCGTGCCCGCCCGTTTTATCGTGAGAAACCCGTCCGTGACCCCCAAGCTCCGTTATGTGTTGTGGCTGTGCCTGTGCGCCCTGTTGCTGGTGCCCGCCCTCGCCCAAGACCCCACCCCTCAGCCGACCGCCGAGGCCGACCTGACCGCCACGCCCGACCCCGTGACCCTCATCACCACCCGCCCGACCGCCCGCCAGACCATCGCGGGGGCACGCGCCAGCCTCGAAATCTTGTTCGAGCGCCTGCCGCAGGGCGGGGCGGGCGTGGTCAGCGTGGCCGGTGAGGGCGTGACCGCCGCCAGCGCCCGCTTCTTGAACCGCAACATCCCGTTTTTCGAGGCGCGTGACGATGGCTATTGGTATGGCTTGCTGACCGCCAACATCGAGCAAAGCGCCCGCACCTACGACCTCGAGGTCGGCGTGACGTTCGAGGACGGCCAGACCGAGACCCTGCTGGCGCAAATCGACGTGGCCAGCGGTGGTTTCATCACCAGCAGTTTTACGGTGCCCGACGACCGTTTGGCGTTGATTGACCCCGAGGTCGAGCGGGTCGAGTTTGCGCGCTTGGCCGCCGTGTTCGATCACCGCAGCATGGTGCGCGGCTGGGACGATACCGGCTTCGATTTGCCGTTGGCCTCCGAATTGACCGCGCCGTTCGGCGAGGTGCGCGTGCTCAACGACACGGTGCAGACCCGCCACACCGGTTGGGACTTGCGCGCCACGGTCGGCGTGCCGATTATGGCGTCGGCGGGCGGGACGGTGGCGTTTGCCGGCCTGATGGACATCCGCGGCAATTATGTGGTGATTGACCACGGTCACGGGGTGTTTACCGGCTATGCCCACCTCAGCCAGATTCACGTCACCCGTGGCCAGACCATCACGCAGGGGCAAATCTTGGGCGTGACGGGCGACACGGGGCGCAGCAGTGGCCCCCACTTGCACTGGGAGATGAACATCAACGGCGACTGGGTGAACGTTGCCGATGTCTCGAGGATGTGGCTACCATGACCGTAATGACCGGAAACCGTGCGTTAATCCCCCTGCCTGAGCAATTGACCGAGGGCGAGGGCGCGTTTGGCCTGCCTGCCGAGCTGCACGTTTGGGCAGACCCCGCCCTGCGCGCCGTCGGCGAGTTCGCCATCGCCCGGCTTGCCCACCTGACCGGCCAAACGCCGGTCTGGGGCGAGGCCGCCCATCTGCGCCTGACCTCCAGCGATGAGGCCGACCTCGGCGACGAGGGCTACCGCCTGAGCGTGACGCCGACCGGTATCACCATCGCGGCGGGGGCGCCTGCCGGTGCGTTTTATGGCGTCCAGACCGTGCTCCAGATGTGGCCGGTGGGCGGGCAGGGCGACATCGCGGCCTGCGAGGTGCTCGACCGCCCGCGCTTCGCCTATCGTGGGGCGATGCTGGACGTGGCGCGCCACTTCTTCCCGCCCGACGACGTGCGGCAGGTCATCGATTGGATGGCGGCGTACAAGCTCAACCATCTGCACCTGCACCTGACCGACGATCAAGGCTGGCGCATCGAAATCAAAACGTGGCCGAACCTGACGACCTTGGGGGCGCAATCGGCGGTGGGCGGCGACTCGGGCGGGTTTTATACCCAAGCCGAGTACGCCGACTTGGTGGCCTACGCCCAAGCGCGCTTCATCGCCATCGTCCCCGAAATCGACATGCCCGGCCACACCAACGCGGCGCTGGCCTCGTACCCCGAACTCAACTGCGACGGGCACGCGCCCGCCCC
>JALONY010000072.1 GCA_025454715.1 Anaerolineae bacterium | reverse complement strand
GGGCGCGGCGTCGCCCTCGACCGTGCCCAGCGCGGCGTCGCCCCGACCGAGGTGCAGGCCACCACCGAGCCGGTCGGGGTCTTGCCGGACGGCAGGCCGGTCTTGCGCGCCACGCTACGGGTGGTCATCGCAGGTTCTGAGCAGTCGGTGGCGGCCACCTATGTGTGGGAGGGCGGGACGTGGCTGCGCGATAATTAGGCGCGTTGTCCGTCTCTCATACCTCAAATCCCGCCTTCATCATGCGAAAGACGGGATTTGAGGTCAAGTGTGTAGAGGTGACGAGGCGGGTGGGAAGCCTTTAGCGCGCCCCGATGCGTTGGCGCAATTGGCGCAAGCCGCCGCGCACCACCGTATTGACCAACAGGGCGGGGGTCAGCACGCGCATGACCTCCGCCGGAATCTGGCGGGTGATGAAGCGCCCCATCACCGCCTTCAGGGTCGGGTCGTCCAACGCCCACTGCGCGACGATGCGCGCCGTCTCCTCGGGCAGTTGGGTATACAAGCTGGACTGCACACGGTCGAGCATCTGGCGGTACATGCTGTAGGTGCGCGCCATCACCGTGTCGTCATACCACTCCAGCGCCTCGTCCCATGCCATGCGCCCAGCGCGCCACTCGCGGATGGCCCACGCCAGTGATTTGGCCGTAAAGACCGCGTTGTAGATGCCTTGCCCGTCCAGCGGGTCTTGTTGCACCATCGCGTCACCGGTGAGCGCCCAGCCCGCGCCGCCCGGCTGGCGGTACAGGTTGCCGATGCGCTTCATCCCGCGCACGCTGGTGACGCGCTCGCCACCTTGCACCCGCGCCCAGACCTCGGGTTGCTCGCGCAGCATCCGCAGATAGAGCGCCTCGCCGCTGTCGGGCTGGTTCTCGAACCGGTCGGCACGCCCCTCGACGATGACCGCGGTCGTGCCGTCGGCGCTGTCCATCAACAGGTAACCGAGGCCGTCGGGGCTGGCATAAGCGGCGGCCATCGGGTCGCCGGTCTGGTCGAAGGACTGCACCCCGCGCCAATAGGCGTAGAGGGTGCTGGTCGGGTGTTCGTCGTGGCGGTGGCGCTCCTCGGCGTTCAGCTTGCGGGCGACCGTGCTATAGCGCCCGTCCGCGCCGACCGTCAGGGTGGCGGTCAGGCGCACGGGTTGCTTATCGGCACCCTGCCCGACGACCCCGCGCACCCGCCCATCCTCGACGATCACGTCGGTGACGTTGAAATTTTGGCGGCCTTCCACGGTCGGGAAGCGCATGGCGTTGTCCCACAGCGCTGCGTCGAAGCGGGCGCGGTCGATGGCGTAGGCGTAATCGCGCCCGTGATATTCCGGCCAATCGAACGGCAGGGTCAGGCCAGCGCCCAGCGCCTGCACCACACGCCGAATCTTGGGCGTGCCGCGGGCATAGAGCGCCTCGTCCGCGCCGATTTCGTCCAACATCTCCATGGTCGAGGCGTTAATCATCGGGCAACTGACGGCGGGCAGTTCGGGGAAGCCCGCCCGCTCCAGCAGCAGCACGCGCAAGCCTTGTTTGCCCAAGCGGGCGGCGAGGGTCGAACCGGCGGGGCGACCGCCGATGATAATCACGTCATAGTCGGGGCGCATGGCAATACATCCTCAATATCCGAAAGCACACTTATGATACGTACATCCTCGTGAAGGGTATCACGATTGCCTGAGACGTGGGTTAATCAAACGCACGACGCCCACTCGTCACAGCGTGGACGGGTGGGCGTCGCGGGGGTGGTGCGATGAACTCGGCTGGGCTTACTCGTGGATCCAGCCGTCGGTGTTGCGGGTGAAGCTGATTTGCTCGGCCTCGCTAAACCAGATGGCGATTTCGCGGGCGGCGGCTTCCGCGCCGTCCGACCCGTGGACGAGGTTGCGGCTGATGTGGAGCGCGAGGTCGCCGCGGATGGTGCCCGGGGCGGCTTCGTGCGCCTTGGTCTTGCCCATGGTGGTGCGGATGGTCTCGATGACGTTGTCACCTTCCCACACCATGGCCACCACCGGCCCCGACTTGATGTACTCGACCAAGCCCGCGAAGAACGGCTTGCCGATGTGCTCGGCATAGTGCGCCTCGAGGATCGCATCGGTGGCGTTCATGAACTTCATCGCCACCAGCTTGATGCCGCGGCGCTCGATGCGCTGGATAATCTCGCCAATCAGACCGCGTTGCACGCCGTCGGGCTTAATCATGACAAAGGTACGTTCGACCGCCATTGAGGGACTCCTGTTCACCAGTATGGACTCGTGACAAACGGGCTGAGAAGGTCAGCCCGTTTGGTCTTTCGGGACGAAAACCGGCGCGATTATAGCAGGTTGAGCGCGGCGCGGTAAGTGTCGAGGGCGGCTTGCAATTTGCCTTGGCGCATCAGCGCATCGCCATAGACGCGCAAGACGGCGGGGTTGCCCTTGTGGGCGGAGTCCCGCGAGAGTTGCGCGAGGTCGGTGGTCACGTCGTCGAGGGCGGCTTGGGCGCGGATGAGCGACTCGTAGCGCTCGATGGCCGCGCCGATGTCGCCCATCTTGGCGCTACCACGGGCAGCGTTGAGCAAATCGGACGCCTCGGAGGCCGAGATGTCGATGCTGGCACCGCGGCTTTGCGGGCGCGGGTTGGGGCGCGGCGCGGGCACCGCCGTTTGATGCTGCACCACCGCAGGCGCGGCGGGCGCAGCCTCTTGCTCACCGGTCAGCCACGGGGGCAGGTCGTCGGCGCTGGCGTCTTCGACCGTGTCGGTGACCAGCCACGGCGGCAAGTCGTCCTCGGTGCTGGCGGCCACGGCGGGCACCCCCACCGACTCGGACTGTAGCCACGGCGGAAGTTCCTCGGTCGAGGTCGGGGCAGGCTCGGCCACCGGCTCACCGCCCATCCATGTCGGGATGGGTTGCGGCTCGCCCTTGGGCAATTTGCCATCGGGCGACAAGCTGGCGGCTTGCAAGATGTCGGGGGTGGCGGCTTGTACCACGGGGCGCTCGCTGACCTCGACCGAGTCGGTCGGCGCGGACAGCGTGGCGCGGGCTTCGTCGTACCACTCGGCCAATTGGTCGGTGTCGCCCATCTTTTCGGAGCGCTCCAGCTCGAATGCCTCGACCCACGGGTCGTTCATCTCGACTTGGATGGCGCCGGTGTCAATCAGCGACAGGCTGGCCGAGGTGTCGAGCGTGGACGGGTAGGCGGGTGGGGCGGCATTGGCCGGTTCTTCGTTGAAAAGGGCGGCCATCTCGGCGGTTTGGTCTTCGCTCACCGGCGTGGTCAACCAATCGGGCAAGTCGGACTCATCGACCACCTCGGGCGGTTGGGCGGCTGGTGGGGCGGCGCTCAGGTCGGGCGGGGTGCCGACTTGGGCGATGAGCCAATCGGGGACTTGGCCGCGGACGGGGATGTCTTCGTCGGGCAGGTCGTCGGTCACGTCGGTGCGGCTGAGCCCACGGTCAAGCATCGAGTCCAGCCAGACGCGCATGTCGTTGGGGTCGGCGTTGCCGGTCTTGAGCGCGGCGCGGATGTCCTCGGTCGAGGGCAAGACCTCTTCTGGGGCGTCGGGGGTGTCCATCCCGAACAGCGCATCGAGGTCGGAGGCCGACGGCGTGATGCTCGGGCTGGCGGCAGGGCTGGCCGGTGCGGCGTTGGCCGCCTCGCTCAGCCAATCCATCGGGTCGTCGAGGATGCGCCCGACGGCGGTTTCGCTTAGGCTGGCGGCGGGCTCGTCCTCGAATAGGTCGAGGTCGGGGGCGGCAGGGGCGTCGTTGCCCCCGACGATGCCCGACAGCCAATCGAGGGAGTTGGCGGCGGCTGGGGCGTCGTCCGCCAGCGCGTCCAACCCCGAGAAGTCGAGGTCGCCCAGCCCATCGAGGCCGGAGGCACTCCCCGCGGCCTTGCCGAGGTCGGCCAAGAAATCGAAGCCGTTATCGTCGGCGGGCGCGGCAACCGGCGCGTCATCGGGCGTGCCGAACAGGTCGCCCAGCAGGTCATCGGGCGCGCCGCTACCGGATAGGTCGGCCATGAAGTCGAGTGGGTTGGGGTCTGCAACCGGCTCCAACGGGGTGGGGGCGGCGGGCTGTGCGCTGGCCTTGACCGACTTGGGGCCGCGTCCGTCGCGCTCCATCTCGGCGATGCGGCGCTTCTTTTCGGCGTCTTCCTTGGCCTTCTTTTCCGCCCACACCGCCGGATCCATCCCGAACGGGATGTACTCGTCTTTGATATCGACCGAGTTGGGGTCAATCTCGACGACCTCTACGTCGGAGACATCGTTGATGATGCCTTCGGTCGCGCCTTGCCGAACGGCGAGCGCCTCCATCCACTTTTGTATTTCTTCCGGCGTCATCTTGTCGAAATCGGGCATTTGGTCGGTCATCGCTCAGGTTCCTTCGTGCCTGTCATCCCAGTCCATGCGAGGGTGCTGTGTCTATTTCGGTTCATCGAGGCCGCGCAACCAATCGGGCAACCCGTCATCGGAATCGGCGGGGAGTGGGCTGATTTGTTGCGTCTCCTCGCGGATGGATTGCAACCAATGGGGCGGTTTGCTGAACGGGAAGCGCGGCTCGCGGCGCGCCATGCTCAGGACGGGCGGGCGTAGCTCCTCATCGACCAGCGCGCTCAGCCAGCCGTACTCGCCGCGCCCTGCCCCCAGATACTCGCCGTCCGTCGTCAGGTCGGGGGCTTCGGTATCGACCTCCAGACCGGGAGCCAGCGCGTTGAGCCAGTCTGGTGCGCTGAGCGCCGCCGTCTCGGAGAGCGACTCGTTGGGCTCACCGTCGAGGACGGCCATCATGCCGTCGGGTTGCGTGTCGGTGGCCGGTGAGCCACCCACCACCGCAGCGCCCAACATCGCGAACTCGAACGCGCTGTCAGACTCGGCAGGGGCAGGATCGGGGTCGGCCAACAGGCCGGTTTGTGAGCCGGTCGTCTCGGCCTCATCGAAGAAATCGAGGCTGAAGGCGTCGGCGTCCGCGTCGGCGGTGGGTGTGGCGGGCGCGTCGAACAAGGCGAACAGGTCGTCTTGGTTGGGCGCGTCGCTGGCGACCGGCGCGGGGTCGTTCAAGAAATCGAGCGAGTCGCTGGGCTGAGCGGCGGGTGCGCCGAACAGGTCATCGGCGTCGTCGGCCAAGAAGTCGTAAGAGGCGGGCGCGTCGTTGGCGACTGGCGCGGGGTCGTTCAAGAAATCGAGCGAGTCGCTGGGCTGGGCGGCGGGTGCGCCGAACAGGTCATCGGCGTCGTCGGCCAAGAAGTCGTAAGAGGCGGGCGCGTCGCTGGCCACCGGCGCGGGGTCGTTCAAGAAATCGAGCGAGTCGCTGGGCTGGGCGGCGGGTGCGCCGAACAGGTCATCGGCGCTGGCCGGTGCGTCTTCTTTGAGGAAGCCGTAGGGGTCATCGGTGGAGTCCAACGACTCGTCGGACAACAAGAAGTCCAGCGAGTCGCCCTCAGGGGCGCTGTCGTCGCTCAAGAAATCATAGGACGGTTGCTCGACCGAGGGCGCTTCGGTGGTGCCGAACACCTCGGCAATCGGCGCTTCGCTCTCGGGGGCGGTCGGGGCGTTGGCGGCCAACGCCGACAGCCAATCGTCCTCGACCGGCGCAGGGGCGGCCTCTGACGTGAGCGCGGGCTCGGCGGCCATCAACAGCAGGTCGTCGTGCGGGTCATAGGTAACCGAGGGCATGACGGTCTTTTCGGCGGCGGGGGTGCGTATGGCCACCTCGTCCACCGGCGGCAGGCTCGCCCATTCGGGCGCGGCCTCGTCCTCAGCGGCGGGCATGGGCGGGTCGAGGATGAGCGTCTCGGCACCGGCGAGGGGCGCGGCCTCGTCGAGGGTGGCATACAGGCCGGACTCTTCTTCGTCCAACGTCAAACCTTGCATCTCGACGGTCGAGAGCTTGACGAACTCGTTGGGGTCGCGCTCGTCATCGTCACCCGCTGCCAGCCATTCGGGGACACCGCTGGGCGGCAAATCGTCGGCGGGCGGCGGGGTGGTCGCCGCGGCTGGCGCGTCCATGTCGGACAACCAGCCCAAATCGTCACTGGCGGAGTCCGGTTGACCGCTGTCGTTGGCGTCATCGTCGCCGCCGGTGGTCGATGCGCGCAGCCAGTCGGGAATATCGTTGTTGTCTGGCATGTCTCCCCCTGTGAGGTCGGTGCTTGCGGCCTTGTCGCCGCTGCTCATAAAGGCCAACAGGCCGGTCATACCGGTGGCGGCTGCCTCCGGCTCAATCGTATCGGCGGCCTCGGGCTCGGGCGTCGGAAGCCATGCGTCGGCATCGGTGACCGGCAACGGGGCGGGCGGGCTGCTCAGCAGTTGCGGCTGGTTGTCGCCTTGCGGGGCTTGCGCCGACTCGATCAGCTCGATGCCGTCCTCGCGCATCCATGCGAACGGGTCGAGGTCGGCCTCTTCGCTGGCGGGTTGTGGGTCGTCGGTCAGGTCGAGTCCGGCGTTGCGCGCCCATGCCAGCGCGTCTTCTTGTCCCTGATCGAGGCTGCCCATCTGGTTGACGCCGAGGGCGTCGCCCAAGAATTCCTCGACCTCGTTGGAGGGCTCGATCATCTCGATTTCGTCTTGCATCATCCACGCGAACGGGTCATCGGCGTCAGGCTCGAGACCCGCTTTGGCCGGTTGAGCCTCGGCCTCGTCGCCCCCGCTCAAGGCCGACAACAAGCCGGTCAGGCCACCGACGTTGCTGGTCGAGACCGGCTCATCGGCGGCAGGTTCGAATTGGCTGAAGTCGAACGGGTCATCGGTGTTCTCGACCGGCGTGGGGGGCTGTTTTTGCGCTTCGGCTTGTTGCCGGTCGTGCTCTTTAATCATCGCGGCGATGTCCGGCCTGCCGACGATCGTGCGC
Source organism: Anaerolineae bacterium (assembly GCA_025454715.1). Taxonomy (GTDB): domain Bacteria; phylum Chloroflexota; class Anaerolineae; order Aggregatilineales; family Phototrophicaceae; genus Flexicrinis. The sequence goes on along the minus strand of JALONY010000072.1, from coordinate 350 downwards.
GCATTGGCGCTGTCGTCGATGATTCGCATCCAGTCGGGGTCGGACGCCGAGGCGTCTTCGGGTTGTGAGCTGGGCTCGGCCTCAACCGTGGCCTCGGCCTCGGCAAAGGCGGCCAGCCACGACTCATCATCGTCTTGGGCAGGTGGCGCGACCGGCGCGACCAACCAATCGGCAGCCGGATCGACCGGCGCGGGCGCGGCGGGGTCAATCGAGGCCACCCATTGCTCGGTATGCTTGCGGAGGGCTTGCTCTTGCTCGGCGGGCGAGACGGCCTCGATGCCCAACTCTTTCATCCATGCGTCGGGGTCATCTTGGGTCGGGGTGGCCACATCCTCGGTCACCGGCTTAAT
>JALONY010000071.1 GCA_025454715.1 Anaerolineae bacterium | reverse complement strand
TGGCCTATGACCCACGCCAAGGGGTGGTCGGGGTGGCACACGCGGGCTGGCGCGGCACCGTCCACGGCATGGCCGCCCAGCTCATCAAGGCGATGGTGGCGGCCTTCGATTGCCGACCGGCGGACGTGTTGGCTGGGGTCGGCCCCAGCATCGGCCCCGACCGCTATCAGGTCGGCGAGGAGGTGGTGACGGCGGTACGGGCGCATTTCGGCCAGACCGACGGCCTCATCCGGCGCGACCCCGCCGACGGCACGGCCTACCTCGACTTGTGGGAGGCCAACCGGCATGACCTGTTGCGCGCTGGGGTCGAGCAGGTCGAGGTGATGGGCGTGTGCACCGCCAGCCGCACCGACGAGTTTTTTAGCCATCGCGCCGAGCGCGGCAAAACGGGGCGCTTCAGCGCGGTGGTGTGCCTATGAGCTTATCGTTGGCCGATGCCCGCGCCTTGCGCGCCGGTCGGCGTTTGGTGTTTACCAATGGCCACTTCGATTTGTTGCACGTCGGCCACCTCGATTACCTCGAGCAGGCGCGGGCGTTGGGCGACCTGCTGATTGTCGGGCTGAACGGCGACCCGTCCAGCGAGCGCCTGAAGGGCACCGGTCGCCCAATCGTGCCAGACCACGAGCGCGCCCGCCTGCTTGCCGCCTTGCGGTGCGTCGATGGGGTGGTGGTGTTTTATGACGACACCGCCCACGGCCTGATCGAGGCGTTGCGCCCGGAGGTATACGTCAAAGGCGGCGATTATCACGATAAGCCGTTGCCCGAGCGGGCGTTGGTCGAGGCGTATGGCGGGCGGGTGGTCTTGATTGACCTGTTGGCGGGGCACAGTACGAGTGAGCTGATTCGGCGCGTCAGGGCGTTACCGTAAGCGCACGCCCTATCCCCCCAAAGGACACCCCCATGCCCCTGCCCACCCTGAACCACCCACACTGGGACGCCACCCGAGTCGGGTTGCAACGCGCCGCCCAAATCGTCGCCAGCTTGCAAAAAGCGCACAGCCCCGCCCTGCCCAACGCCTTGCACCTCGCGTTGTTGCCGCGTTCGTTCGGGCTGGCGACGCGCCCGCTCACGTTCGGCGAGGCCGCGCTCGATTTCACGACCGGCACCCTGCGCCTGTCGTTCGATACCGGCGTAGATACGATTGCGCTGGACGGCTTGACGCCGCTTCAGGTGTATGAGCAAGCCAAAGCCAGCTTGACCGCCCACGGGGTCGAGACCGATGCCGCCGCCCCGCACGACGCCGCAGATCAGCCCATCGCGCTGGATTTGGGCGTGGCCGCCGAATATGCTGAGGGGGTATGGGGGGTGCATGGGGTGATTGCACGCCTGCGCGCCGAGTGGTTCGGCACGGTCTCGCCGGTCGTGGTCTGGCCGCACGGTTTCGACCTCTCGACGCTGTATTTTGGGCTGGGCACCCCTGATGAGCACCACACACCGCACATCAACATCGGGTTTTCGCCCGCCAGCGCGGGGTTTGCGCGCCCGTATGTGTATGCCTATGGCTGGCCGTTGCCTGCCGACCTGACCGATGCCCGCTTGCCGCAACTGGCGCGCTGGCATACCACCGGCTGGACGGGCGCGGTGATGGATTACGACTCCGTGGCGGCCATGGCTGACCCCGAGGCGGCCTTGCTCGAGGCGTTGCGTGGGGTGGTCGGGGTGTTGCGGCGCGTGCTGGCCTAGGACTCGCTGGGCACCACGTCGATGGCGAGGCGGATGGCGGTCTTCTGGCCGTCGCCCACGTCCAGCTTGACGAAGCTGGGCACGACGGACACCCGCAGGCCGCCCCGCTGATCGAGGTAATCCATGGCGATGATGACTGCCTTGAGCGCTTGGTTGACGGCGTGCGCGCCGATGGCGTGCACATCGACCGCACCATCTTGGCGCACGGTGTTGGCGATGGCTCCGGCCACGTCGTTGGGGTTGGAGCCCGCACCGACGCGCAGGGGTTTGCGTCCGGTGGTATCGGTTGGGTCAGGGGGGTAGTTGTCGGACATCATCGTTATCTTGAGTGCTTTCTCGGGGTCATTTCGCAGGGGTGTTCGTTCATTCTAAACAACTCATGTCTCAAATACGAGTTGGTGTTGGTACCATTCATCCCAATTTTAACACATCCGACACAGTCCGGTTTGGGTTAAAACGGGGCGCTTCCCTCAGATGTAAAACTTATCCCAATGTTAAAAAGTGAAAAATTTCACGAACGGTTGGGATATCGTAAAAGCTAGGACTCTTGTTCGCATCCGTCGGCCAATTTAGGCGCGCCTAAACCGGATATAACCCAAACCCACACTATCCCACATGTAAGACTTATCCCAACGTAAAAATTTTGGCGAATCTGGCTCGATTCGCTTGAGGGCGCTGGCAACATGCGCTATACTGTGAAGCGTCGGGCAAGCGAACCACCCCCGCCACTCCCCCAAGGCGGTGGGCTTGCCAAACCCCAATTTTACAAGGTTTTTCGCGGACGGCGGAGTCGGCTCGGGTCATATTGCCTCGGGTGGGCTATTTGCGTCTCTGTCGTCAGCGGTACACAAGCAAGGATGCACCACCATGATCAGCACAAGCCCTGTCGAGGCATGGGAAGCGGCCTATCATCAGCTTCAGCTTCAATTCGACCCCGCCAAGTTCGAGACGTGGGTGCGCGAGGCGCGTTTCTTGCGCTTCGAGGATGGGGTGTTCGTGATTGGGGTGAAGAGTGAAATCGCACGGGACATGCTGCAAAAGCGGCTGCACCGCAACATGGTGCGGGCGGTCTCGGATGCGTGGGGGCAACCGGCCAAGCTACGGTTCGAGCTTGACCGGCAGGCCGCGCCCAGCAAGGGCGGCACCTCGGCTGAGCAAGACCTCTCCAGCTTGCCGTTGTTCCAATTGTTGGCGGAGCAAGCGGCGTCCAACCCGCCCCAGCCCGATAGCTCACGGGCGTTCGATGCGCGGATGACCCCGCCCGCCCAGCCGCCCCTGCCCGAAAGCTCGCTCAACACACGCTTCACCTTCGATCGTTATATGGTGGGCGGTGCCAACCGGATGGCTTACGAGGCGATGCGCGCCGTGGCCGAGGCGCCCGGGCGCAACTATAACCCCGTGTTCTTGTGGGGCGGGGTGGGCGTGGGCAAGACCCACCTGATGCACGCGGTCGGGCATGTGTGCCACGCGGCGGGCAAGCGCGTGCTATATGTCTCGGGCGAGGCGTTCACCAACGATGTCGTCAGCGCGGTGCGCAACCGCACCACCGCCATGCTGCGCGACAAGTACCGCTCGGTCGATGTGTTGCTGATGGACGATGTTCAGTTCATCGCTGGCAAAGAAGCCACCCAAGAAGAGTTCTTCCACACCTTCGAGTCGTTGCACGGCATGGGCAAGCAAATCGTGATCGTCAGCGACCGCCCGCCGCGTGAGCTAACCCAATTGGAGGAGCGCTTGCGCTCGCGCTTCGAGGGCGGGTTGCTGGTCGATATCGCGCCGCTGGAGCTGGAGACGCGCATGGCCATCGTCCAGATGTGGATGGATGAGCACAAATTGCGCTTGTCCGCGCCGGTCGTCACCCGCCTCGCGCAGTTTGCCCGCCACTCGGTGCGCGAGCTGGAAGGCGCGTTCAACCGCATCATCCTGCACAGCCGCGCCAGCCACCACCCCATCACGGTCGAGGTGGTCGATCGGGTGCTCAACCGCATCGACGCGCCGCGCCCGTCGCGGAGCCTGACGGCGGCGGAAGTGCTGAAGGCGACCTCGGTGGTGTTCGGGGTGTCGGTCGAGGACTTGGTGGGCAAGAAGCGCACCGCCAAGGTCAGCGAGGCGCGCCAAATCGCGATGTTGGTCTTGCGCGAGCTGACCGACCTGTCATTGGTGCAGATTGGCGAGGCGTTGGGCGGGCGGCAGCACAGCACGGTGATTTCGGGCGTCAAGCGCGCCGAAAAATCGTGCAAGGCCGAGGCCGGCCTGCGCGCCCTATACGACGAAGTGCGCGGGATGTTGGTCGGCTAGGCGCATGGCGCGGGTGTACATCGCCTATACGGGCGGCACGATTGGGATGGCGCCCACCCAAGACGGGTATGCGCCGCGGGCGGGCTATTTGGCCGAGCTGATGCACCAAATGCCCGAGCTGCGCGCCCCGCAAATGCCGGAGTACACCGTCCACGAATATGGCACCTTGCTGGACAGCGCCAACATGACGCCCCAGCACTGGCTCGAGATTGCCCGCGACATCGAAGCCCACTACGACGATTACGATGGCTTCATCGTGCTGCACGGCACCGACACGATGGCCTATACCGCCTCGGCCTTGCCGTTCATGCTGGAAGGCTTGGCCAAACCGGTGATTTTGACCGGCTCGCAAATCCCCTTGTGCGAGGTGCGGAGCGACGCCCGCGCCAACCTGATCAACGCCTTGCTCATCGCCGGTGCGGGCGACATCCCCGAGGTGTGCTTGTGCTTCGGCGATAGATTGTTGCGCGGGTGCCGCGCCCAAAAACTCGCCGCCGACGGGCTGAATGCGTTCGACTCGCCCAATTTCGCCCCACTCGGGCGCTTGGGCATCACCATCGACATCGAGCGCGGGCTGGTGCGCCCGCCCATGCCCGACCCCGATGGTTTACCCTTCCACGTCCAAGCGCTGGTCAATCCGCCGGTGGCGGTCTTGCGCTTGTTCCCGGGCGTCACCGGTGACCTCGTGCGGCTGATGACCCAGCCGCCGTTGCGCGGCTTGGTGCTGGAGACGTATGGGGTGGGCAACGGCCCCGACCGTGACCCCGACTTTTTGGCCGCCCTCAGCGAGGCCACCGAGCGCGGCGTCGTCATCGTGGCGTGCACCCAGTGCGTGCGCGGCGCGGTCGATTTGGGGGCGTATCGGGCGGGGTCGGCCTTGGCGCGGGCGGGGGTGCTGGGCGGTGCCGACATGACCGCCGAGGCCGCGTTGGCCAAGATGTTTTACCTGTTCAGCCGCGGTTTGCCGGTCGAGGCCATCCGCGAGCTCATCGGGCAAGACCTGCGCGGCGAATTGACCGCCTAAGCGCCTGAACCGAATCCCTCACCCCCAGCCCCTCAGCCCCAAAATTGGGCGAGGGGTGCAGTGCCAGAGCGGCGGGCGCAGCACGCTGCGCCCCTACGGACGTGTGTCTATATGGGGGCGTGTGGGGCAACCTGTTTTGCCAAAAGGCTGTTGTGCTTTTTGATTATTCTGTACAATCATAGATAGTCCGTATAAACAAAAATGATTGGGCGTTTTGCCCGAAGGAGTTTAGGTCTGATGTATTATGTCCAGCGCGGGCAGTTCCCGCACAAGCGCCACACGCAGTTCCGCAAGCCCGATGGCGGCCTGTACCGCGAGGAGGTGATGGGGCTGGAGGGCTTTCACGGCATCCAGTCGTTGCTGTATCACGTCTATCTGCCGCCGCGGGTGGTCAAGACCGAATACTTGGGCGACGTGACGCCGCAGTACGTGCCGTATGGGGCGTTGCGCCACCGCGCCTTCAAGACGGTCGATGTGGCGGCGGGCGGCGATCCGGTCAGTGCGCGCCGGACGCTGATGGGCAACAAGGACGTGACGCTGGGCGTGGCGCGCCCGACCGCCCCGATGGACTATTTCTATCGCAACGCACAAGCCTACGAGGTGTGGTATGTGCATGAGGGGGCGGGCACGTTGTGGAGCCAGTTCGGGCGGCTCGAGTTTTCTCCGGGAGATTACCTCGTCATCCCCTACGGCACGACGTGGAAGATGGACATCCACCACCCGGGCGGGGCGCGTTTCTTGGTGATTGAGTCGCCGACCGAGGTTCACCCGCCCAAGCGTTACCTCAACAAGGTCGGGCAGTTCCTCGAGCACGCGCCGTACTGTGAGCGCGACATCCGCGCCCCCGAGTTCGTCGGCCCCAACACCGACAAAGGCGAGTTCGAGGTGCGCGTTAAGGTGCGCGACGGCATCAGCCGCCACATCCTCGACCACCACCCACACGACGTGGTCGGCTGGGACGGTTGCCTGTACCCGTGGGCGTTCAACATCGCCGATTTCGAGCCGATTACCGGGCGCATCCATCAGCCGCCACCGGTTCACCAGACCTTCGAGGGCTGGAATTTCGTGGTGTGCTCGTTCGTCCCGCGCCTGTTCGATTACCACCCCGACGGCATCCCCGCCCCGTACAACCACAGCAACGTCAACAGTGACGAGGTGATTTATTACTGTGACGGCAACTTCATGAGCCGCCGCGGAATCGAGAAATATGACCTGACGCTGCACCCGTCCGGCCTGCCGCACGGCCCGCAGCCGGGCGCGACCGAGGCCAGCATCGGCGCGGTCGAGACCCGCGAGTTGGCGGTGATGGTCGATACCTTCAACCCGCTGCACCTGACCACCGAGGGCTTGGAGATGGAAAAGGCCGGATATCAAGACAGTTGGATTGACCCGCAGTGGGAGTAGGGGGCGGCTTCATTTCGTATGAAGCGGTGGTATAATGCGCTCATGTGTTCTAATTCAGGAGAGCCAGCCATGACCCCCGATAACGCCCTGTCCGCCGACCAACGCCAAGCCTTGCTCGCCGTATTGCGCGGGCGGTTCGAGACGCACATGCGCCGCCATGTCGGGCTGATGTGGGCGGACGTGCACGCCCGCCTCGAAGCTCAGCCCGATAAGCTGTGGTCGTTGCACCAGATGGAGGAGTCGGGCGGCGAGCCGGACGTGATTGGGCAGGACGAGCAGACCGGCCAGTACCTGTATTGCGACTGCTCAGCCGAGTCGCCCAGCGGGCGGCGCAGCTTGTGCTACGACCGCGCCGCGTGGGAATCGCGCAAGGCCAACCGCCCCGAGGACAACGCCCACGATGTGGCGACCGGCATGGGCGTGACGTTGCTGACCGAGGCGCAATACGCGCAATTGCAAGCGGTGGGCGAGTTCGATACCAAGACCTCGAGCTGGCTGCTGACCCCGCCGGATGTGCGAAAATTGGGCGGGGCGCTGTTCGGAGACCGGCGGTTTGGGCGCGTGTTCGTGTATCATAACGGTGCGGAGTCGTATTATGCGGCGCGGGGGTTTCGCGGGGTGTTGCACCCTCCAGACGAGGATGAGGTGAGCTGATGGCGTTGCCGACCGTGTACCTGACCCGTAAACTGCCCCACCGTGCCCTGCAATCGTTGCGCGCCGCGTGCGGCGAACTGCGCGTGTGGGAGGAAGACCGCCCCGTGCCGCGGGATGTGTTGTTGCGCGAGGCCAACCGCGCCGATGGCTTGTTGGTCATGCTGACCGAGCGGGTCGATACCGAACTGCTGGACGGTGCGCCCAACCTGAAGGCCATCAGCACGATGTCGGTCGGGTACGACCATATCGACGTGGCGGCCTGCGCGGCGCGGGGCGTGCCGGTCGGTTATACGCCCGAGGTGCTGACCGATGCGACGGCAGACCACGCCTTCGCGTTGCTGTTGGCGGCGGCGCGCCGCATCCCAGAGGGTGAGCGTTACGTCCACTCGGGGCAGTGGGGGCCATGGAAGCCCGATTTGTTGCTGGGGCAGCAGGTCAGCGGCGCGACGCTGGGCATCATCGG
>JALONY010000435.1 GCA_025454715.1 Anaerolineae bacterium | reverse complement strand
GGCGCTGGCGGGTGGGTAATACAGGCCGTGCACCGTCTCGCCGTCCGTCCCCTCCCAGTGGATTGGCTCGGCCACGCTGAGCGCACCGGCGGCGAACACCGCTTGGACGGAGCGGGCGTGCACCGTGACCGGCGCGCCCGCCACCGGATAAAACGAGATGACCTCATGCGGGGTATCGGTGGCCGAGGCGATACACGCCACCCGTCCATCGCTGGCGCGCACCGCGATTTGCTCATAATAGGTGTAGCCCGCCCCAGCCAATAGTGGGGTCTCGTGGCCGGTTTGCGTGTCAATCAGCCACAGGCTGTGGCGCGCTTGCACACTGCGCCGCACCACCACATGGCGCGAGTCCATCAGATGGCCGAAGCCGGACTCATCGCTCAGATAGGCCAACGTCTTGCCGTCGGGCGAGAAGCTGGGCTGGGCGATGGCGTAGGCTTGCGCCTCGCCCGCAAGCACCTCGGTCTGGCCATTGGCGAGGGTATGCAGCATCAAACGGGTGCCGTCCCACGGCATATTGGGCATGTCGTAGGCCACCCACGCGATGCACGCGCCATCCGGCGACCAGACCGGATTTTGGGCGAAATCGGCGCGGTCGTCCAGCTTGCGCGGCCACCCGCCGCCCAGCTCGACCAACGCCAGCGCGTCGATGTCCTCATAGGCGTGGGTATAGGCCACCCATCGCCCGTCTGGGCTGGGGACGGGGCTGGCCGCCCCCCCGAACGCGGGCGTGATGGCGCGAGCGGGCGCGCCGTCCACCGTCGTCCGGTAGATGCGCCCGTCTCGCCCGATGAAGTACAGCGTGCCGTCGGGGTGCCCAGCGAAGTCGCCGCCGCCATAGGCGATTTTGCCGCGCCCGACCTTGTCGCCGCCCAGCTCCCGCGGTGCCTGCCCGAGCCGTTGCGCCATCAAGGCGTTGGCCGCCCCGCGGGACTCGTGCCAGACCAGCGCCTCGCCCACCCACTGCACATCGTTGAAGCGCAGGCGGTGGGCGACGAGCGCAGCGGTGACGGGGCTATGCCATGTGCCGTACAAGGCGCGGGTCATGTCGGGCATGTTGGGGCGTCTCCAGAGGGTGAGGGGCGGGCAAACGAGCCTTACTTGATGTTGAGGATGACCTTGCTCTCCGAACGCCACAACCCCTCGAGGTCGTAGTATTCGCGGCGCTCTTCCATCAGGATGTGCACCATGATGGTGCCGTAGTCCATCAGCACCCAGCCGGACTCGCCCGAGCCACCCTCGACGCGATACGGGGTCACGCCGTGCTTGTCGCGCAGCTCGGTCTTGACCCAATCGGCGAGGGCGCGTAATTGGCGGTCGCTGTTGCCGGTGGCAATCACGAAAAAGTCGGCGATGACCTGTTCGGGGCGCAGGTCGAGGACGAGGATGTCCTCGGCCTTCTTGTCTTCCAAAAGCTCCGCGATGATGCGGGAGAGTTCTAGCGTATCCATCGTGTCTCACTGGGGGTATTTCGGACAAAACCACAGGCCAAAGCCCGTGGTTTTCATTGTATCATAGGGCGCGTCCGCCTGTCCGTTCGATTCTGCCCCAAGCAGTAGGGTATCCTTGCGTATGACCGCCAGCTCGCTCCCCCCGCCCTACGTGCAGTATCACATCCGAAGCGGATTCTTGCGCGTCACCGGCACCTCCGGCGACGATTTCAACGCCTTCAGCGCTCAGCCGGTCTTGGTGCGGCGCTTTGCGGGCGTGGTGCTGATGCACGATTGGTGGGGGTTGGAAGCCAGCACCCGCCTGTTGGCCGACCAATTGGCCGAGGCCGGTTTCGTGGTGATTGCCCCCGACCTGTTCGACGGCAAAACCGCCAACACCCCCGCCGAAGCCCAAGCCCTGATGCAACACATGGACGAGCGGCACGCCTATGCCCGCCTGACCGACGCGCTGGACGTGCTGCGAAAAACCCACAACACCGCACGCCGTTACGCGGTGGTCGGGGTCGGGCTGGGGGGCGGTTTCGCCTTCAAGGTCGCCGCACAAGGCTTGAACGTGCACGCGGCGCTTGGGCGGTGGGGGCGTGCCGGTCTTGGGCGTGTTCGGCGAGGATGACCCGCTCATCCCCGCCCACACCGTGTCGGCGCTCAAGGCCGAGCTGGGCGTGCATGGCGAGGTCGTGACGTTGCCGCACCTCGGCCACGACCTGTGGCCGGACAACCCGACCGCTCCGCAAATCCAAAGCGGGGTGCTGGCCTTGCGCCACATCGTGCGCTTCTTGCACGCGCACTTGGCCGAGCGCCGTCCGTAGGGGCGCGTCCGCACCGCCACCCGACCCTCAACGGACAACGCGGGCATTGTCCCTACACCGTCCGCACCGCCACCCCCACACGCCCGTAGGGACACGGCCTGCCGTGTCCGCACCGCCGCCCCCTAACGGACAACGCGGGCGTTGTCCCTACAGCGCCCGCCGCCCGACCACGTACAGGTTCAGCCGCCCCGACGCCCCATCCGCGTGCCACGTCGCCCCCATGTGCAGCCCCGCCCCCTCGAACAACGCGCCCAATTCCAGCGCGCTGGTGTGGTGGCAATAGCGCAAGGCGTGTACCCCCCGCCGCCAATCGAGCAAGGCGTCCCCGTCCTCCACCTCCCCAGCGAGGTC
>JALONY010000434.1 GCA_025454715.1 Anaerolineae bacterium | reverse complement strand
GGCACAGCTCAGCGGCAGCCGTGGCTTGGTCTTGGGCGCGGGTGAAGACGGCACCGCCGCCCCCACCCAAACCGGCGTGCTGGTCAGCGAGATGAGCGAGGAGCAACAAGCGCTGGTCGTCGCCCTGATTGAAGAATATTTCGGGATGGTCGATGAAGCGCTGGCCGAGACGATCCTCGCGGGGTACGTGGCCGAGTTCGACCAAACCACGTTCGCGTGGTCGGGCAGCACCGATATGGCCACCGCTACCAGCTCGTACTATCGCTTGCACGGCCCCAGCGTGTGGATTGAGCTGAGCATGGAAGGCTCGATTGCACAGGGCACCGGCGAGTATCACTATCACACCATGATGCGCGACCTGCAAAACGATTTCGGTGCCGCGCTCATCACCGCCAGCGCCGAGTAACCCCGCTACCGCCACCCTCTCGGGCAGGCCGCGCACCCGCACGGCCTGCCCGACGGTTTACCTCACCCGCGCTTGACCGAAATATCCCCGAACGCCAGCAGGTTGACCGAGGCCGCCGCGCCGGTCACCACACCACAGCACCCGCCCCCGTCGAGGTCGGTGCTGCACACGCCGGTCTCCGGCAAGGTCAATTCGACCTGCCGCGCCGCCTCCCAATCGCCCGCCAGACCCGCCACCACCGAGCGCACCTGCTCATAGCCGGTCAACAGCAAGAAGGTCGGGGCGCGCCCGTAGCTCTTCATCCCGACGAGGTAGAAACCGGCCTCGGGCTGGCGCAATTCGGCCTCGCCGTGCGGCGGCACCGTCCCACACGAGTGCAGGTTGGGGTCAATCAATGGCCCCAGCATCCGCACGCTCTCGGTCGAGCGGTCGAGGTCAATCCGCAGTTCGCGCAGCATCGTCAAGTCGGGGCGTGCGCCGGTCGCGCACACCACGCGGTCAACCGTCAGGGCGCGCTCATCGCCGCGCTCATCCGTGCCGACCAGACCAGCGCCACCGCGCCGGACTCGACCACGCCGCGCACCCGCGTGCCCAGCGACGCCCGCGCCGACAATTCATCGTTCTCGCCACCGCCATACGCCCGCGCCAGCGACATCCCACGCACCGCCCAGATAATCTGGGTCTCGGGCGCGTCAGCCTTGAGCGCGGCGAGGTCGAGCACCGCGTTAACCGCGCTGTGGCCACTGCCGACCACCATCACGCGCCGACCGGCATAATCCGCCCGCTGCGCGCCGCGCACGTCGGGGATGCCGTAGGCGATGCGGTCGGCGAAGCGCGCCTCGTCCAGCGCGGGCAGGCCGTCCGCGCCCAACGGGTTGGGGGTGTGCCACGTGCCGGTCGAGTCGATGATGGCTCGCGCCAACACCTGCCCCTCGCGCCCGTCGGCGGTGGTATAGCGCACCACGAACGGCGCGGAATCGCGTTGGGCGTCCTTCATCTTATCGGCGTGCTGGCGCGCCACGTGCGTGATGGTGGTGCCCAGCCGCAGGTGCGGCGCAAGCGCAGGCAGGGCAGCCAACGGCTCCAGATACTCGCGCACCAGTTCGCCGCCGGTCGGGAGCGCGTCGGCGGGCGGGTGTTGCCAGCCGGTCGCCTCCAACAGGCGCACCGCCGCGCCATCGACCACGTATTGCCACGGCGAGAACATGCGGACGTGCGCCCATTCACGCACGTTTTGGGCGACCTGCGCGCCGCGCTCGAAGACGACGAACGCTTGGCCGCGCTCCGCGAGGTGCGCCGCCGCCGCCAACCCGACCGGCCCCGCGCCGAGGATGGCGACCGGCAGTATGCTTGTGTGTGTCATGAGCAACCCCTCCTTGGGTTTTATCGTAAAAATACGATGAATGTGGGCAAAAAAAGAGGCGGGCTTGCCCTCACCCGCAACACGAGTCCGCAAACAAAGCCGCCACCTGCCCGCGCAACCACCCGACCGTCTCGGGGTCGAGGCAATAGCACACCGCGGGCCCGTCGATGGTGCCGGTGATGATGCCCGCATCGCGCAACACCTTGAGGTGCTGCGACACGGTGGCCTGCGCCAATGGCAAAGCATCCACGATGTCGCCGGTGATGCAGGCGGGGTTGTCCATCAGGTAACGCACGACCTGCATCCGCGCCGGATGCGCCAATGCCTTCATGAGCTGCACGAGGCGCAAATCATCATCGGTCAGGTGGTAGGTTTTGGTGGGGGTGGGGGTGTTTGTCTGCATCATCGTATTTTTACGATAAAAGCGTGTTGTGTCAAGAGCCTCTTTTGTCGTGTATGATGAACCATACCAGCCTCGAGCGCCGCAAGGGTTGCCCCGCGCCTTGACAACCCAATCCGGTTCATGGTATTGTTTAGCCGTCTAATGAAACACGGACACCCGACATGGCCTGTATGCAAGATACCCTCAGCTTCGCGCTGATTAAGCTGGGCAAGGCGCACCGCGCCAAAGCCGAGATGTTGCTGTCCCAATTCGACTTGCACCCGGGGCAAGAGCAAATCTTGTTCCGCTTGTTCGCCGAGGAAGGGCAACCGCAGGCCGCGCTGGCCGAGCTGTTGTGCGTCGAGCCGCCCACCGTCACCAAGATGCTCCAGCGCATGGAGCGGCGCGGCTGGATCGAGCGGCGCGGCGACCCCGACGACGCCCGCCTATCGCGGGTGTACCTGACCGAGGCGGGGCGCGCCCTACAAGCCGACATCGACCGCGCATGGGACGAGCTGGAGCGCAGCATGACCCACTCGCTGACCGAGGCCGAGCGCGCTTTGCTGATGCGCTTGTTTGGGCAGATGCAGGACGACCTGTCGAAGTA
>JALONY010000433.1 GCA_025454715.1 Anaerolineae bacterium | reverse complement strand
GAATGGGAGATGCGCGACCCGATGACGACCTATCTCTCGGCGGTCTACATCGACGAGTTCGAGGTGCGGACGGACGAGTCGAGCAGTGGGGTGGTCATCCGCAATTATTTCCCGACCCGTTTGGCCGACCGTGCCGAGCAGGTGTTTTCGGAGCAGGCCGCGATGATGGACTTTTTCGAGTCGGTGTTCGGCGCGTACCCGTTCGATCAATACGGCGCGGTGGTGGTCGATACCCCGCTGGGCTTCGCGCTGGAAAACCAGACCTTATCGCTGTTTGGGCGCGACATCGTGGGCAGTCGTGAGTTCGCGCAGTCGGTCATCGCGCATGAGCTGGCACATCATTGGTTCGGCAACAGTGTTTCTCCTGCGACGTGGCAAGACATCTGGCTAAACGAGGGCTTCGCGACCTACGCTCAATTGCTGTGGGTGGAGCACACCGAGGGTGCCGAGGTGTTCAATCGGCAGATGGAACTGTCGTATGGGCAATTGCGCCTGCCGTTCATGACGCCGGTCGAGAACCGCGCACCGGGCACCCCATCGCCCGATAACCTGTTTAACGGGGCGGTGTACGTGCGCGGGGCGTGGGTGCTGCACGCGCTTCGGCTCGAAATCGGCGATGAGGCGTTTTTTAAGGTGATGCGCGAGTGGGCGCAGCGCTATGGCTATGGGACGGCGCGCACCCAAGACCTGATTGACCTCGCGGTCGAAATCAGTGCGGATGCCGACGTACCTGCGTTGATGGCGGCGTGGGTGTATGAGCCTGCGTTGCCCGACGTGCCGCAAATGGGGTTGTTCGGGACGACCCCGTAACGGTGGGCGTTGCACTTCGTCAAGAATGTTTGTGCAAGAGCGCGTCAGGGTTTGGTACAATAGGGTGCTAATTCCCTTAACCACGTGCTTTTGTCAGACACCCGTTTTTGTACCGATGAGGAACGCCATCCCATGAGTGAATCGAGCGCTGCACCGGATGTGACCGTCCGCTTGGATGACCGCGTGCGGATGATGGCCGCGTTAGTGGCCGCGACCAGCTACCCAGCCGATGTCCAACGCATCCGCCCGCACGGGGCGCACCCGCACGCCAAGACCACCCGCAAGGCCGTGACCGCCTTGGCCGACTCGCCCGCCGTCCAGCAGGTGCAGACGTTGCTCGACCACCAGACGCCGCTGGGCACGCTGTTTACGTTGGCGTTGCACCTCAAGCCCGACCAATATGAGCCGTTGCGCCCGTTGCCGGGCTGGGCACCGGAGAATTTCGCCCACAATGTGCGCGAGTTCTCCAAGCGCGGGCATTTGGGCGTGTGGTTTACCAAAGAGCGCGCCGTGTGGGAGACCGCCGAGCGCCAGCTCAAGCGGGTGTTCGAGAAGGTGGCCTTCAAGCCCTTGCTGGAGAAGTTCTTCGGGACGGTCGGCGAAAAGCTGGTGTTCATCCCGAACGTGCTGTACCCCAGCGAGCGCGAGATTTTGCTGGCCTACGACAACGAGCTGGTGTGCATCGCGCCGCCGCCGCTGGCGTGGGGCGACAACCCGCCGTGGGAATATGATGACCCGTCGATGGTGTATTACAGCTACAAATGCGCCTTGGGCGGCTATGGGCGTTTGTTGCTCGACCGCTTGCTGGACAGCGCGCCGAGTTGTTCGCGACGGCGCTGGTCGCCCTGTACCTCGAGGATTACGTGAGCGAGCGCGAGTATCGGGCGTTCGTGTTGATTGAGCAACGGATGCGCGGGATGACCATTTTGCCGGGCACCGTCAGCGTGATGCGGCGCTTCTTGCAAGAGCGCGGCAACAAGTTCGACACTTTGTTGGACTTCTTGACCGTGTTCCCCAAGCAACTGCGCGTGGCCAAGCGCATGGTCACGCTCTAACCGCCCGACGCACCCCACCGACCAAAACACCCCTACCGAGGTCATCGGCAGGGGTGTTTTTATGCTTGTGTATGGGGTGGCTGGCCAGTCGTTAAGGCGTCAGGGTCTGGGTGGGTGTGGTCGTGGGTTCATCGGTTGGGCTGGGCGTCTCGGTTGGACCCGGGGTGTTGGTCTGTGTCGGGGTGTTGGTAATCTCCTCGGTCGGGGTCAGGCTGGGAGTCTCGCTTATCACGGGGGGTGGTGTCAGGCTGGGCGTGCGGGTCGGTGTCGGGGTATTGGTCATATAGGGAGAGGGTGTCAGCGACGGCGTAAACAATTCGCGTGCGTGCTCAACGCTCACGTTATCGATGAAGATGCGCCCCAGCCCGGGCGTATTGACCCGAAAAACGACCACGACACTCCGGACGCGCCCGTCGAGTCTGAGTATTTCGCTTTCGCTTGCGAAACTGCCGTTGACGACGCTGTAACTGCGGCTGAAGACCTCGGGCGGGAGCGCGGTGTTGACGTAGTTGACGGTAAAGGAGGCGCTGACGGTGGTGCCGTTGGTCAGCGCCGCGATGCGGATGTTGTAACCCACGGTCAAGAAATCACCGGCTCTGCCGAACGGGGTGTTGATGGTCTGGCGGATGCGGCGGAAGGTGTTGGTCAGGCCGGTGTTGCGGAAGCGAAAACTACACGACTCATAGCTAGAGAGGCCAGGGCCGCACACGCGCACATCGGTCGAGAGCAGGTTGGTGCCTTGCCAGTTGGCCGCACCGCTCGAGTCACTACCTGCTGTCTCGAAACTTCCGTTTTGGATGAGCAACGTGCTGTTGCGCTGTGCAGACTGTTCGTTTGCTTGCGCGCTGGTGTTTTGCGCGTCGATGGACGGCAGGGCGACTATGCCAAGCGTGAAGATCGCAAGCATGATGACCCAGAGGAATGCCGGTTTGGTGGACATCGGGTGCCTCGTCTCGGTAAATTAGGGAAGGATGCGGTAAACGCGGCGTACAGGGAGGCCGACGAGGACGGTCGTGTAGGTCTTGCCCTCGGCGTCGGGGCCGACCACCACCTGAAACTCGCCGGTCGTCAGGGCGTACAGGCTGGTTTGGCCGATTCGCCCTAGCAAGGTGTTCTTGGCGGGCGC
>JALONY010000432.1 GCA_025454715.1 Anaerolineae bacterium | reverse complement strand
GGTGGCCGACGCGGTGACCGACGGGATGCCGATTTTGGTCTTGTACGCCGACCGTGACCGCTACCCTGCCCGCGCCATGCCCGACCTGCAAGACCTCGCGGGCGAGGCGATGACGGTCGAGGTCATCAGCGGGCGGGCGCATGGCATGGACGTGCTGGCCACCGAGCCGCGCCTGCTGGACGTGCTGGTCGGGTGGGTGGCCGGGCTGTAGGGCGGGCGCGGCAGGCCGTGCCCCAACGAGGATGTTGGCCGGTTTTGTGCCGTAGGGACAACGCCTGCGTTGTCCGTTGGGGGCGTGGCGTGGGCCGTAGGGACAACGCCCGCGTTGTCCGTTGGGGGCGGGGCGTGGGCGTGTGTGGTGGCCGGTTTTTGTGCCGTAGGGACAACGCCCGCGTTGTCCGTTGGGAGCGGGGCGTGGGCGTGTGTGGTGGCCGGTTTTTGCGCCGTAGGGACAACGCCCGCGTTGTCCGTTGGGAGCGGGGCGTGGGCGTGTGTGGTGGCCGGTTTTGTGCCGTAGGGACAACGCCTGCGTTGTCCGTTGGGGGCGTGTGGTGATGCCGCACGCGCTGGTAGATGTCCTCCAGCGAGTCGGGGATGACCCGCACCCCGCCGACCGTGGTCATAAAATTGGCGTCGCCGCCCCAGCGCGGCACGATGTGGAAATGGTAATGCGCGGCGATGCCCGCGCCCGCCGCCGTCCCCAAGTTCACCCCCAAATTGAACCCATTCGGGTTGTAGACGTGGCGCAACACCGCCAACGTCCGGTTGACCGTCAGCATAATGTCGGTCAGCGCCTCGGTCGGCAGGTCTTCTTGGCTGCCGACGTGCTCATACGGGATGACCATGCAATGCGCGGTGGCGTAGGGGAACAGGTTGAGGATGACGTAGACGTGCTCGGAGCGGGCGATAATCAGGTCGCGCCGGTCGGAGTCGGGCGTGCCGTGCCGCTTGCCACAAAACACGCACGACCCGTCTTTGGCTTTGGCCTCGCCGGTGATGTATTTCTTGCGCCACGGGGTGAACCAACGGGTCATCGGCTTAGGCTCCTGCTTCTGCGGTCGGGGTGCCGTCCGGCGTCGGGGTGATGAGCGGCGCTGCACCGCACGGGGTCATCACCGCTTGATAATCGGCCAGCAAGGTCTCGAGGTTGGCGGTGCTGTTGTACTGTTGCGAGCCGGTCTGAATCTCGGTGCGGGTGGTCTGCGCGCCCTGTTGCCAATAGCGCATGGCCGCCGCGCAATCCGCGCTGGCTTGGATGACCGCCTGACCCGCCCAAAAATAGTGATAGGGGTTGGTCGAGCCGAGGCTGATGGTGCGCTCGAAGGCTTGGCGCGCCTCGTCCACGCGGTCGAGGTTGACCAGCACCCGCCCCAGCTCATAATGACAGAAGATGTCCTCGGGGTTGGCGGTGGTGCAGCGCCGCAGGAAGGTCTCGGCCTCCTCGCTGTTGCCGTTGTTGCGCCACGCCCACACCCCCAATTGGTACAAAATCGGGGCGTTGTCGGGGTTGCGGTCGAGGATGTCGCAAATTGACCTCCCACTCGTACAACCCCTGCACATAATTGGCCTCGGGGTTGTCGGGGTTATCGGTCAGGGCTTGTTCCAGCTCGGTGGCGGCGCGGGCGGGCTGGCCGTTGTCCATATATGACTCGGCCAAGAACGCCTTGGCACGCGCCGATTGTGGGTCGAGTTCGAGGGCGCGATAGGCCGAGACGATGCTGTCGGCATAGCGACCGGCACGGTTGAGCGCCATCGCCCGGATTGCCCACGCATCGGACGAGAACGGGTTGGCCGTCACGGTGTCCTCGGCGGCCTGCACCGCCTCGTCGATTTGCCCCTGCATCATCAGCCCCAGCGTCAGGAAATAGTGGGCGCGCACATTGTTGGGCAGCGCGGCAATCACCCCACGATAGAGGCGCACCGCCTCTTGGTAGCTCCCGCTGTCCCACGCGGCCTCGGCGAGGCGCACGTCACGGCTGGGGTCTTCGGTCGCGGTCGGGGTCGGGGCGGCGATGGTCGAGACGGTATCGTTGACGTTGGACGACAGCGTGCTGACGAGTTGCTCGACCATCGGCAGCACCGTATCGCGGTTTTGGAGGGTGTAATACGCCCCGCCCAACATCAGCGACAACAACAAGATGCCGAACAAGCGGCGCACGGGCAGGCCGCGCTTGCGGCGGATGGGGCGAGGCTTGAGGTACACGATGTTAGGCTCCCGGGGTGGCTTGTGGGTCTGGGGCGGCGGGCGTCAGGGTTTGCGACAAGACCGGCGTGAGGTTGAGCGGCACTTGGGCGGCGAGGTTGCCCGGGCAGTCGCGGGCGACGTGCTCGATGCCGAGGTCGATGGTGGTCAGGGTCTCGGCCAAGGCGGTGCGCGTCTCGGCCATGCGGCGGGCTTGGTTGAGCATGTCCCACGCGGTCTGGCAGGCCTCGGCACCCTCGGCGCGCTGCAAATACAGATAATAATGCGTCAGACCCAGCCGGTACAAGCACTCGACGTTGGACGGGTCGGCCACCATGCACTGGTCGAACGAGGCTTGTGCCCCGCGAAAGTCACGGTACGGCTCGCTGTAGCGCAACATGCCCAATTGGAATTGCGCGGCGGCGTACATCGGGTCGATGCGGGCGGCGTCCTCGCATTGGGCGATGGCCTCGTTGAACTGCCCGACCTTGCGATAGGCGCGGCACAGGCGCAACATGGCGCGGGCATTGCGCGGCTGGGCGCGCAAGACGCTGGTATACAGGTCGATGGCCTCTTGGTCGCGGTTGAGCGCGAGATATTGGAAGGCCAGCTCCATGGCCGCGCTGACGTTGGACGGGTCGAGGGCGACCGCGATTTCGAGTTGCTCGGTAGCGCGGGCATAGGCGGCGGAGAAGGTCAAGGCATAGGCGTAGGCGCGGCGGGCGTCCACGCTTTGTGGGTCGAGGTCTACCCCGATTTCGGCGTTTTCGATGGCCGCGCTCAGGTTGCCGGTCAAGGCGTAAGCACGCGCCAACATCGCGTACAGCGGCGCATGTTGCCGATCGACGTTGAGGCCGGACAGCGCGATTGGAATGGCCGCGGTGCCGTCTTGTCGCCAGACCAAGCCACGCGCTTTAAGGGCGTAGCCACGCGGGTCGAATGAGTCGGCGGCGATGGCGCGGTCGCCCAGTGTCACCACCTCGTCGTAGCGCTCGAGGTCAATCAACAACAAGCCATATTCGTTGAGCAAATCGACCGACTCGGGGCGCATGGCCAGCGCGGTCTCATACGAGGCGGCGGCGGCGCTGAGGTCGCCGCTGGATTGCTTGGCGCGGGCGTCGGCCAGCCAATCCAGCACGCTCGGGGTGGGGGTGGGGGCT
>JALONY010000070.1 GCA_025454715.1 Anaerolineae bacterium | reverse complement strand
GTTGCGGTCGGTAAAGGTGATGGGCTGGGCGCTGGAGACCCACGCCACGCCGAGGATACGGTCTTGCACGCGCAGGGGCAACACCACCAAAGCGCGGGCGTCCAGCACGCTCAGCGCCAGCGAGTCGGCACCCATGGCGGCCAGCACGGCTTGGGCTTCTTCGCTCTCGCGGTCGCCCATCATCAGCACGTCGGGGCTGGCCAGCAACGGCCACGCGGGCATCTCGTTCTCCGACATGATGGCGTCCATCACCAGCGGTTGGCCGTCGGCTGTCCACTCGGCCACCACGCGGATGGTCGCCCCTGCCGAGTCCCAGCGGTTGGTCTCGAGGTCGGCGATGAAGATGTGGTGGATGTCGAAATTGGCGACCGTGTCGCGCAGCACGCGCAGCACGTCGCGCACGTTGTTGACGTTGGCCAGTGCCCGCGAGGTGCGGTAGAGCGCCACGTTTTCGTTGGCCGACGCTTCCGATTGGTCGAGCAGCAATTTGTTTTCGAGCGCCAGCGCGAGCTGACCGGCGGTGGCCTGCACGAAGTTGGCGTAGCGCTCCGTCAGCAACTCGGGGCGGTCGGTGTGGACGACGACCGCGCCGAACCAATAATCGCGAGAGGCGACCGCGGCGATCAGGGCGGCGGCGGCACCGTTGGCGTGCAGTTGGTTGGCGACCACGCCCTGCGGGGTGCTGGGGTCGATGGCGTCGGTGACGTTGAGGACGACGCTGGATTGGTTGCCCAACGCCCGCCAAAGCGGCAATTCGTCGCCCGTCCAGAACAGGCGTTGCCCGTCATCGAGGATGCGCGAGGGCTGTTGGGTGTTGGAGAACTCGTAGGCCATCTCCAGCAGGTCGGGGTTGGCGGCGGGGTCGGGGCGCGCCAGCCAAATCATGATCCGCAGGTCGATGGGCGTGCCCTCGGCGGAGGCGGCCAGCGCGGGGCGCGCCATGTGGTCGGCGGCGGCGAAGAAGACCGCGTCTTGGGTCTGGGCGCTGGTGATGGCGCGGGTGGCGATATAGAGCAGGCGGGTTTCTTCCAGCGCCTCGGCGGTCTGCTCCAGCAGTTGCCGGTTTTGGAGCTGGGTGGACATCTGGCCGGTGATGGCGCGGTAAATCGAGTCCTCGTCCTCGCTGATTTGGCGCGGCACGCCCGAGCTGATGTAGAGCAACGCGATCGGCACCGCGCCGCTGAAGAGCGGGTAGACCGCCATGAAGCGCACGTTGTGGGCGTTGGGCAACCACGGCAGGCGCATGGCCACGTCGGCTTGGGCACCGGTGGCGTCGGTGATGATTTCGGGGTTGCGCTGGCGCAAGGGCGACTGGGCGGCGACGCGGATGCGGTGGCGGAAGTTGAGGGTTTGCACCGCGTAGTTTTCGCTATAGCCCACCACGCGCTGGTAGCCCGGCCAACCGGCTTCGTCCGGCTCACCGTCCAGCAAGGCGAGGCTGAAGGTCATCTCGGTGCTGTCGGTGGTGTTGATGGCGGCGGCGACGAGGTCGGCGTGGCTGGTGGCGCTGTTGATGGCGCGGCTGGCGTTGTAGAGGATGGCGGTGCGGGCGCTGAATTGCTCGTTACGCTCGACCAGCAAGCGGTTGTTGGCCGCAATCGAGAGCGGGTTGATGAGCGGTTGGAAGACGCGGCTCTCGACTTGGGGGAAGGCGTAGGGCTGCGCGAAGCCGAACAGCGCCATCCCCAGCCACTCATCGCGGATGACCAGCGGGACGAACACCGCCGCCGCGATGCCGATGTTGGTCAGCAAGGCGCGGGTCGAGGGGTCGAGCCGCAGGTCGGTGGCGGTATCCTCCAGCACGGCCACGCTGGAGAAGTCGAAGCGGTGCAAGAACGGGAAGGCCGAGAAATCGTACTCGATGCCGACCAGCGACACGGTTTGTTGCGGGTTGGCGACACGTGACGGGTTGATGTAGTCGGCGCGCAGTACCGCGTCACCCGGGAGCGCCTCGTCGCGCACCGGCTCGTTGAACAGCCACATCAGGGCGCGGTGGCTGTTGGGCATCACCACCACGTTGACCGCCGTCAGGATGCCCTCGAGGGTGTTGGCCTCGTTGAGCATCCGCGAGAGGCGGTACAGCGTTTGCGTCTCGGACAGGGCGGTGCGCGACTCGGTGAACAGGCGGGCGTTTTCGATGGCCAGCGAGACGCGCTCGGCCACGGCGCGCATCAGGTTGCGCTGGTTCTCGGTCATGGCCTCGTCGGGCGCCAGCTCGGCGCTGATTTCACCGATGACCTCGCCACGCACGTTGATGGGCATGTTGAGGCTGCGTTGGCTGGTCAGGCCGCTGCGGGGCTGGGTGACCGGCTTGACCTCGGTCAGGTTATAGGTGTAGGCCATTTGGTTGCTGGCGGGGTCTTCGAACTCTTCCCACGCACGGGCGGTCATCTGGCGGTTGAACGCCTCGACTTGGGCGATGCGCTCATCGGACTGGCGCAACAGGCGCGCCTTGTTGATGGCGACCGCCAATTGGTCGGCCAGCAGCTCGTAAACCGCGAGGTCTTCGTCGATGAAGAAACCGGCCTTGGCGCTTTGGATGTCCAGCACGCCGATGACCTGATCGCCCACGATGAGCGGCAAGGCCAGCTCGGCGCGGGTCTCGGGCAGCAGGGCGTTGAAGCCGTGGCGGGCTTGCGGGTCGCGGGTGTCGTTGACGACGATGGTGCGCGCCGAGCCGCTGGCGCGCCCGACCACCGTCTCGGAGCCGACGCGCAGGCGGTGACCGGCCTCGAGTAGCTTGCGCCCGGGCTCACCGTAGCTGTACGACAAGATGGCGTTGATGCCGAGGTCGTCCAGCAAGAACACTTGGGCGTGATACACCTCTAGCTCGGCCACGATGAACTGGATGGCGCGGTTGACCAGCGGGTCGATTTCGACCAATTGGGCGGTGGCGCGCCCGATGCGCGAGGCGACTTCGATGTCGCGGGCGCGGCGGCGGGTTTGGGCGTCCAGCTCATTGGCCAGCCCGGCGATGCGCTGGGTGGCCACGTCGATGGCGCCCATCAGCGACTCGACTTGGGCGTCGCTGGAACCTGCGCCGTCGGCCAACAAAATTTCGGACGTGTCGGTCTGGGCGAGGCGCACCCGCGGCACCTCACTGGTCACGAGGCGGTTGGCCGCCGCGCTGACCGCGCTCTCCAGCGGGCGCAACGAGGCGAACAGCACGCGGTCGAGCACCGTCAGCAACAGGGCACCGAACACCAACACCACGAACAGCAAGGTGACCGATAGCGCGTTGGCGTCGGCCAGTTGGACGTTGAAATCGTCGATGAGGACGAGGCGCCACGGCAGGTCGGTGCCGGTGTAGGGCGCGATGTCGAGGGTGGAGAGCTGGAGCGAGCCGAGCGCCACGTTGGTCAAGACGCCCGGGGTCTGCCCCAAGAATTGGCGCACCGCGTCAAAATCGCGGTCGATGTCGGACGAGGCGATTTGTTGGCCGCGGCTGTTGACCAACAGGGCGGCGCGTTCGGGCGAATACAGGTTCGAGACGCTGTCGGACACCTGCGCCAGCGGGCCGTTGAAGGCCAGCAGGTTGACATCGAGGGCGAGGATGCCGCCCAGATCCTGACCCGACCGGCTGGGGACGGGCACGTACACCCGCAAATAGCCCCCGGCAAAGTTGGCCGCGCTCAGGCGGGCACCGCTGTCGATTTGGTTGGCCAGCAGGGCGAAAAACGCCTCGTCTTGCTCATCGACCGTCCGCAGGCGGAAGCTGGTGCTGAGGGTGACTTGGCCGCTGGCGTTGACCACCTCGCCCCAGACCGGAGCTGACATCGACGCGCTGGATGCTGAGTTGTTCACGCTCACGGATTTGGGGCAACAGCACCGAGGGGGTGGCTGCCAGAAGCAACAACAGGCCGAAAATCGGCAGCAAGCGCAGGCGGATGCGCCCTTGCAGCGTGCGGCGCGTCGGGGTGTTTTTATTGGCGTCGATGCGCTTGAATGTCGCGGTCATAAATCCTCAAATCCTCCGTGGGGGTGGTGCGGTCGGAGCGTTTATTGATCGTCGGGAGCGTGGCCATTGGCGGCGTGGTGCCCGTTGCTGCCATTGTTGAGCGGGCCGGTCTTGGGGCGCATCTCACGCTTGCCCACGCGCACATCGACCCGCCCGGTGCCCAAGGCCAAGCCGACTTCGCGGGCGGCGGTACGCAAGATGGCCGACACGTCGGTTTGGCCGGTAATCTTGGCGGCGATGTCGTTGACCACGCGCTCGCGCTCGGCGGCGCGCTGGCTCTCTTCGAACAAGCGGGCGTTATCCAGCGAGACGGCCAACCGCCCGACCAACTCTTCGGCCAGCGCCACCTTGTCGTCCGAGTACTCCACCAGCGGCAGTTCCCACAGCACCGCGCCCAACACTTGGCCGCGCAACCGGATGGGCACGGCCATCGGGATGGTGCGGGTGGGGGTTTGCGTGCCGATTTGGGTCTGGCCGGTCTCGATGGCGCGCTGGCGCAACGGCTCGAGGTCGTTGTCCGAGTCGCGGCCTGACGCTTTGCTCAGGCCTTGCACACGGGCACCGAACAGGTGTTGACGCCACGCGGCGGCGGTGTTCTCACGGTTGGAGCGGGCGATTTCGTCGAGGGCGCGCACCGATTCTTGGTACAGGCGGGCGTTTTCGAGCGAGATGGCGATTTGGTCGGACATCGATTGCAACGTCTCGATTTGGTCGTCGGTGAAGGTGTTGGGCGTCAGGCTTTGCACGTCCAGCGCGCCGATGATGCGTTGGCCGATGCGGAGCGGGATGGCCAGCTCGGCGCGGGTGTTGGGGAGCAGGTCGTTCTTGCGGTGCACGTCGCTGGAGTCGGTGTCGAGCACCACCGTGACGCGCCCTTCACCCGTCACGCGCCCGATGACCGATTGGCCGCCGACCGGCAGGCGGTGGCCGCGTGCCAGCAGCTTGCTGCCGGCCTCGCCGGTCGAGGCGCGCAAGACCGAGAACTCGTTGAAGGTGTCGTTCAGGAAGATTTGCGCGTGGTAGATGTTGGGGAACACGTCGGTAATCAGGTTCACCACCTCGTCCATCAAGCGCTGGAGGTCGCGTTGGTTGGCGGCAAAGCGGCTGACCTCTTGCGTGGCTTGGATGTCGCGTTGGCGGGTCTCGAGGCGTTGCGCCAGCGCGTTGAAGGTGTCGCGGGTGACGGTGCGCCCGTTGACCATGTCGCGGGTGAGCTGCCCCAGCAGGTCGCGGCGCGAGATGGCCGGAATCTCGAAGGCCAGCTCGTCCTCGATGCCGGAGAGCGCGATGCGGCGCGCCACCTGCACCGGCGTGCGGATGTCGCGCCAGAGCAACGCGACCGCCCCGACCAGCAGCAGCAGCACGGTCGGGATGAGCCACAGGTTGTTGGCGAACACCGCCAGCCAGAAGATGGTTTGTTGGGTGCCGTTGGGTGCCTCGGTGATGAGCGCCAGCGCGGTGTTGGGCACCGGCTGATAATAGCCCAGCACCGGCAATTCGATGTTGGCTACGGGGTATTGCGAGAAGCCGGTCTGGCCGGCCAAGGCGAGGCCGACCGGCGAGCGGCGCGCCGAGGCCAGCGCTTGGTCGCGCACGCTCTCGTCGGCCAAGACGTTGCCGCCGCGGGTGGCCAAGTAGCTGGTGATGGGCAGGGGCGTCTCTTCGCTCAGGTCGGTGATGCTGCGGAGCACCACTTGTTGCAGGTTGACGCGCCCGATGACGTAACCGACCACCTCGTTGTCGAATTGCAAGATTTGCACCACCTCCATCCGGTCTTCACCGGCGGGGGTGCGATAGACGATGATGCGCTGGGTCTCGCCCAACACTTGCGCGTCCAGCGCGCCTTGGAAGCCCGGGGTACCGGTGTTGTTGGCGCCCACGAGGTCGAGTTCGGACAATTGCGTGCCGGTCGGTTGCGCCGAGATGGTGACGATGCCTTGCAACGTCAACACGCGGATGTTGTCGAACAATTCGTTTTCGATCAGGCGGAAGCGCAACAGGTCGGTCGCCTCGGCGCGGGAGACGATGTCGGCACCGGTGGGGGTGCCGGTGATGCGGATGACGCGCAACAAACGCGGGCGCAAATAACTGGCCTGCGAGGCCTCGGCCAGCGAGTCGAGGGTTTGCTGGAGCGCCCCCTCGAGGCGGGCGCGGCGGGTGAGCGCGGTCTGCAAGATGAAGTTTTGCAGGTCGGCCTCGTTTTGGGCGCGGATGCGCGCCTCGTAAGCCACGATGAGCATCACCAGCAGGCTGAAGACGACCACCCCGAACACGACCCCGAGCTTGGTGGCCATCGGCCACAGGCGCGGGTTGAGGGCTTTCAAGAAGGTATTCATCGGGCGTTATCCTCCAACGGCTGAGGCGCGGCGGCAGGCGCGGGGCTGGCCTGCGACACCGGCGCTTCGGACGGGGGCGGGGTGAAGGGCTGGACGGTGATTCGCGAGTTGACCGCGCCCAGCGCCTCGCGGAATTTCTCGACCGCCACCAACAGCACGCTGTCCACGTCGTTGGCGCGGGTCAGGTCGGTGGCCACCTCGCTGGCGATGCGCTCGCGCTCGATTTGGGCGCGGGTTTGGTCGGCGAGGCGGCGGTTTTCCAGCGCCAGCGCGAGGCGGTTGGCGATGATTTTGGCCGTCTCGATTTGGCGCTCGGTCAGCGGTCGGTCAGCGGGCAGGGTGAACGACATCACCCCCAATTGCTCGTCGCGCAGGCTGATGGGCAGGCGGATGATGCGTTGCTCGCCATCGCTGACCACCTGTAGCTCACTGCTGTCGAGGGCGGCGCGCAAGGCCGACGGCAGGTCGGTCGAGGGGATGAGCTGCCCATCGTTGGCGAGGTCGTAGCCCGCGATGCGCCGACCGGTGCGTTGCGCGGTGCGGCGTGCGCCCAAGGTCAGCTCTTGCAAGCGCACGCGCAAGGCTTGGGCGGTCTCTTCTTGCTGGCGCACGGTGGTCTTGAGCGCCACCGACTGGCGCACGGTGGCGATGGTGGCCGCGAGGTTGTCGGCCAGCGTCTGGAGCGTGAGCATCTGATAATCGGGGATGAACTCGATGGCCTCGTGCTGCACGTCCAAGACGCCCAGCAAGGTATCGTTGTAGACCAGCGGCAACAACGCGCCGCACACGCTGGTCGGCAAGAAGTGGGTGCGCCGCAAATACGAGTCGGCGCGGGTGACGCGCAAGCTGCGCCGGACGGTGGCGGCCTCGCGGATGGCGCTGGCCTCCGGCAGGCTGGTCAGGGGGGCGCGCTCGACGCGGTCGGTGCCGCCCGGGATGAGCCGCACGCGCTCGTCCAGCAACCCGTTGACGCCCGACAAGAAGACCTGTGCGAACGAGAATTTGAGCTCGACGCGGGCGAAGCTCAGGCCTTGTGCCATCAGGCGGTTTTCGTCGTCGATGTCCAGCGACGCACCGAAGGCGGCCACGCGCTGGAGCGCGATCACGTCGCGCTGGGAGTCGGCGGCCACCAGCGGCGCCCACCCCGCGAACACGTACAACAAGGCCGTGTCAATCACCAGCGTCAGCACCACGATGACGAGGTCGCCCACCACCGTATCGGACGGCGAGAAGGTGAGCACCTCGGGGTTTTGGCGTTGCCCGATGGCGTAGATGATGACGATGACGATCATGATGACGGTCGTCAAGACCACCCCGCCCCGCCGCAGCAAGCCACCGGCAGCCGCGATGGGCATGGTGAACAAGATGACGTTGGAGAGGTGTAGGCCGGTGGCGCCCACCAGCGTGATGGCCAGCAGGATGGTCTGGGTGATGAACAAGCCCGACGCCACGCTGAGCTGCCCACGCCGTGCGGTCTGGTAGATGGCCAGCGACAAGACCGGCCCGATGTAGGTCATCGGTGCGGTGAGCGGCTGAGGGAGGGGCTGGTTGGTGTTAATCAGCCACGCGACCAGCAAGAAAAACAGCCATGTCACGCCGATGCTGGTCATGCCGAGGCCGATATTGGTCAGGGCTTTGGCGCGTTGCCCATCGACGCGGTCTTCGAATTCGACCAATAGATCGAATGGGCTGGGGGTGGTTTGTCGTGCCATGCGCGTGTCTCCTCGGTTACCGCGTCATCGGGGCGTCTTGGGTCAGCCCGACGCGGATGGAGCCTTGCTCGGCGGACAACGTCTCGCTCAGCTCGGCCAGTGTGATTTGGAGCAGTTCGTCGATGGTCTCGGCCTCTTGGAAGCGGCTGACCATCTGGCTGATGCGCTGTTCTTGCGCCGAGGCCGCTTGCGCTTCTTCAATCAGGCGGGCGTTTTCGAGGGCGGAGGCCATGCGGTCGGTGATGGCGGCCAAAGTCGGCAGCAAATCGACCGCGCTGGTGTAGGGCACCTCGACCTCGAACGCGCCCAACACCTCGCCGCGCAACAAAATCGGCGCGGCCACGATGGTGGTGCCCAGCTCGGTCTGCGTCAGGGTCGGGAACTTGTTGGCGCAAGCGCGCACCATCTCGCCCGACCACGCCCCGCCGGTGCTGACGCCTTGCTCGGTGGCCGTGACGCCTTGCAAGGCTGGGTTGACGGCCAGATAGCCCTGCCACGCTTGGCGGGTGAGCTGGCTGTTGAGGCGCTGAATCTCTTGCAGGTTCTTTTGCGCGTCGTTGAACAGGCGCTCGTTTTCGCTCAGGCTCTCGGCTTGGGTCTCGAACAAGCGCGCATTGCGGATGGAGACGGCCATTTGGTTGGCCAAAGCCTGAAGCGCCTGCACGTCCGAGGCGGTAAAGGCCATCGGCTCGGTCGATTGCACGTCCAGCGCGCCAATCACGCGGGTTTGCCCGTCAATCACCACCTGCATCGGCAAGGCCAGCTCGGCGCGGGTGTCGGGCAGGAGCGGGTTGAAGGCGTGCCCGGGGGTGTTCTCGGTGTCGTTGACCAAAAACGGCTCGTTGCTGAGCGTCACACGGCCAATCACCGACTCGGAGCCGACCGCGAGGCGGTGCTTGCGCTCCATCAGGCGGCGACCGGCCTCGCCGGTGCTGGCGACGAGGTCGGCGTACTCGCGCCGGTCATCGACCAAGAAAATCTGGACGTGGTAAAAGCCGAATTGCGTCTTAATCAGGCTGACGGCGCTGTCGATCAGCTCGGTATAGTTGAGGATGCGGGCGGTCTGTCGCCCGATGGTGGCCACGGCGTCGAGGCGCTGGTTGGCGACCGAGGCGCGCCCGGCGGTGGTGCGCGCAAGGTTGTTGAAGTAGCGGAAGAAGCTGGCCGTCAGCACGATCAGCACGGTCGAGATGATGGTGTTGACCGCGTCGCCGCCGATGCTGTTGTTGTTGGCCACGATTTGCTGATAGGCTTGCACGCCCTCGCCCGCAACCGTGACCAACAGGGCGAACACGAAGAAGCGTGGGCCGGTCAGGACGGCGGCGCAGGTCGTGCCAATCAAGCCCAGCAACAGGCGGATTTCCGGCTCTGGGCTGACCCAATAATCGAACAAGATGGCACTGCTGAGCAAGACGCCCGCGCTGGCGAAATTGCCCGAACGCACCAAAATCAGGCTGAAAACCCCGGCCAAAATCTCGAGGCCGGTGGACAGCAAGCTGAGGAAATCGACGCTTTCGGCGTCCCCTGTGGCGATTCGGAAGGTCAACAACGCCGCCGGTGCGAACAAAATCAGGATGGCGATGCTGGTGGAAAAGCGGCGGCGCACGTCGTCCAGCGCGTGCTGGGCGATGTAGGCCGATGAAAACGTGCTGCGGGCTTCTGAACTCATCGTGCGGTATTCCCCCACCCCAGAAGATACGGACGATTAGGCGCTGCCGGTGACCGTGCCGGACGCATTGGCGTCGGGCGCGGCCTCGGAAGGCGGCGTGCCCAGCTTGATGACCACGCGCTTGGCGTTGAGGGCGCGCAGGGCGGCCAACGCCCCGTTGTTGACCACGCCGATGGCGCTGGTCTCGCCTTGGATGCGTTGCCCGACCGCGTTGACGATGCTGGTCGTCAGCGCCATGCGCTGCATCCCGAACTCGACTTGTAGGCGGGTCAGCGCTTGCTCGGTCTGCAACACCACTTGGTCGAACACGCTTTGGTCGGTGTCGTCATAGGCGTCGGCTTGCCCGGCCTCGATGACCAGCACCCCGACCGGCTCGCCACCGACGTGCAAGACCGCGGCCATGCCGCTCTTGCTGGGCGCGCCCAACAGCCCGCGCACGGGCGGGTTGGCCAGCGCGAAGTCGTTGGAAAAGGCGACTTGCTCCAGCAGGCCGATGCGCTGTACCAGCGTTTGGTCGGTATCGACCTGTACGGCTTGGTCGCGGCGGATGGTATGGGGCATCCCGCTCTCCCAGCGCACCAAGAGTTCCATGCTGTGGGCGGCGCGGCTGCCTTTGAGGATGACCAATTGCGAGACCGGCAAGATGGACTCGATGTGCTTGGCGACCTCGTAGCCCAAGCGCGGTTCGTCCTCGGCTTGTGCCAGCGCCTGCGACAGGGTGAGCAGGGCGTTGAGCTGGGCGATGTGGCGCTGGGCGCGGGTGGGTTGGGCGTCGGGCATGTCGATGAGTCCCCCTCGGTCTCAGCGCGGATGGGTTATTGCCACTCCCAGACCGGCTCGCCGTTGAGCAAGCGCTTAATCTGGTCGGGGAAGCGGTCGGGGTCGAGCGGCTTGCCCAAGAACCCGTTGAAACCGGCCTTTTGGGCGCGGCGCATCTGCTCTTCGCTGGCCTCGGCGGTCACGGCGCAGACGATGGTGTTCTTGAGCTTGGGGTTCTGGCGCACCTTCTCGAGGACGGCGTAACCGTCGTTGTAGGGCAAGCGGATGTCCAGCAAAATCAGGTCTACGCGGGGCAACATCTCGGCATACTGCACCACTTGCCAGCCCGAGGTCTTCCACTCGCAACGGCGAACGCCCATGTGGTTGAGCATCCGTGCGATGAGCATGAAGTTCGGCACGGTATCCTCGACCACGAGGACATGAGCATCGGTAGGGTCAATCCCCTTACGGTCTTCCACCATCACTGACCACCTCCATTGGTGTGTTCTTTTTGTGCCGCTTCAGGTTGAGCATTGGGTTTGGGGTCGGGCGTTACCGCGAGGGTGCCTGGTGTGTTCTTTTTGTGCCGCTTCAGGTTGAGCATTGGGTTTGGGGTCGGGCGTTACCGCGAGGGTGCCCGCTGTCGGCAGAGCCGTGGCCGAGGGCGCTGGCTCGGTCGGCTGTGCGGGGGGAGAAATGGGGGCGGCGGGCGCGCTGGCCTCTGGCGGCGCGGCGGTCACGGGCGTCGCGGGCGCGCTGGCCTCGACCGGTACGGCGGGCGTGGCTTGGGGCGCGGCGGCCACCGGCTTGACCTCGGGTGTGGCAGGCGCGGGCAACGGCTTGGCGGGCAAGCTGGCCGGCTTGATGGGTAGTGAGGCCGGTCGGGTCGGCAGGGTGGCCGGTTTG
>JALONY010000069.1 GCA_025454715.1 Anaerolineae bacterium | reverse complement strand
CGCGCATCGAGGCCGGTCTGCTTCTCTTGGCGGGTGTGCGCGCCGTTGTCCCCGAACACCGCATCGGGGTCGCTATCCAGCGGCAACCCGCTGAAAAACAGCATGTCGCGCTTGGCCGCCGCGATGCGGTCATCCAGATATTGCTCGAAATGCTCCAAAATCAACGGGTCGGCCAGTTGCTCGGTCAACACCGGCGTGATGCCGATGTTCAGGCGAAACGCAACGCCTTCCTCGGCCAAGTCGTACAACATCTCCAGCAGCGGCACATACGTCTCACTGGCCGCCTCGTGAATCCATTCCTCGCCATGAGGCCAACGCCCCGCCAGCCGCGCATAGGGCAGATGGCTGTGTAGGACGAACATAAACGTGCCATTGGAGGTCACTTTAAGGGGTCTCCCATCACCAAATTTAGACACAAAGGGGGTGTATTTATCAAAGTTTAACCTTTTTATCACACGCTTCGCAATTGCGCCCCAGACGAAACCGTTTGTACGAAACCACCAAAATATCCGAACCCCGCACACCTCCATGCTTGGGGGTTCTCTCACAAACGTATCATCCGCCTAGCCCGTAACGCCTGCCGGATTCGCACTGTTTTGATATAAACTTGGGGCGTTTCGTCCCGTCGTGTTTCCTGAGTGCACACACCACCTGAAGGGTTTCTCTCGTGGCATCCCACCATACCGGATTGTCCGCCGCCGAGGTCGCCGAGCGCGTCCGACGCGGCCAAACCAACGACTTCGAAGCGCGCAGTGGGCGCTCCTACCTACAAATCGCCCTCGACAACGTCTTCAACCTGTTCAACATCGTCCTGTTTACCCTGCTGTTGATCGTGTTGCTGGCACGCGACTACGCCACCGTGTTTTTCGCTGGTTTCAGCGTGCTCACCAACTCGCTGTTGGGCATGTACCAAGAGATTCAGGCCAAGCGCAAGCTCGACCAAATGGCCGCCCTCGCCGCCAAAGAAGTCCGCGTCTGGCGCGACGGTCAATTGGTCACGCTCAACCACAAACAAGTCGTGCTGGACGACCTGATCGCCATCGAGCCCGGCGACCGCATCGTGGTCGATGGCGTCATGATCCAAAGCGACGCCCTCGAGGTCGATGAGTCGCAACTGACCGGCGAGTCGGACGCAGTCTTCAAGTCCGAAAACGACCCCGTCTCGTCTGGGTCGTTCTGCATCGCAGGGAGCGGCGTGATGAAGGCCACCCGCGTCGGTGCCGACAGCACCATCAACAAATTGTCGGTCATCGCCAAGGCCTACAAGAACATCCTGACCCCCACCCAGCACAAAATCAACGCCATCGTCGAAATCTCGGTCTTGGGCATGTTCATCCTCACCCCCATGCTGTTCTTGGCCGGTGTGGTGCGTGGCGAGGCTCCGCTCGACATCATCCGCAACGCGGTGGTGTTCGTCACCAGCCTCGTCCCGCAAGGCTTGGTGCTGGTCGCCACCCTCTCGCTCACCATCGGTGCCGTCCGCATCAGCCAGTTCAAGACTCTCATCCAGCGCGTCAACGCGGTCGAATCGATGGCCAACGTCTCGGTCTTGTGCTTCGATAAAACCGGCACCCTGACCGAAAACCGCCTCGCCGTCACCGAGATTACCCCCATCGGCGCGCACGCCCCCAACGACATCCACGCCCGCCTGCGCCACTACACCGACAGCCTCAGCCACCAAAACCGCACGGCAGGGGCGGTCAACCTCTACGTCAAGGACGCCCCAGCCCCCAGCACCCCCAAGCAACGCGAAATCCCGTTCACCTCGGGGCGCAAATGGGGCGCCGTCCAGTTCACCGATGGCAGTGTCTTGGCGTTGGGCGCGCCCGAGCGCATCGTGACCGACCCCGACCTGCTCCAACGCACCCGCGACATGTCCGCCCACGGCCTGCGCGTCTTGGCCTTTGCCCAAGCCACCGCCCTGCCCGAGGGCGATAAGCTCATCGGCACCGCAGACCTCGACATCGGCTTGAAGGTCATCAGCGGCGACAACCTCGAGACCGTGCGCGCCATCGCCGGCGAGTCGGGCATGAGCACCGACTACGCCTATACCGGCGACCAACTGGAGGACATGCCCGAAGGCGAGTTCGACTCCGCCGTCCGCAAGGGCAGTGTGTTCGCCCGCATCGAGCCCGCCACCAAACAGCGCATCGTCGAGAGCCTGCGCCGCCAAGGCGAATACGTGGCGATGGTCGGCGACGGCGTGAACGACGTGCCCGCCCTCAAGGCCGCCAACCTCGCCGTGGTGATGAACGACGGCACACAAATCAGCAAGGACGTGGCCGACATCGTGTTGCTCAACAACGCCATGTCCACCCTGCCCAAAGCCTTCTACGAGGGTCGCGAAATCACCCAGACCATTTTCGGCACCACCAAGATGTTCATGGCGCGCAACCTGTACAACGTGCTGCTGTTCGTGTTCATCGGCTTCATGATGTTGCCCTTCCCCATCACCCCCGTGCAGATGAGCTGGGCGTCGTTCGGCACCGTCAACATGCCCGCCACCCTGATTGCCTTCGGCGTCATCCGCCCCAAGTTCATCAAGGACTTCCGCCGTGACGTGCTCGATTACATCCTGACCATCGGCCTCGTCGGGGCGGTCGTGCTGGCCATCCTGTTCACCGCCTCGTACTTCCTGACCGGCGGCAACCTGATGGAAACCCGCAGCGTGCTCACCCTCTACATCTGCTTGTTCGGCATGTTGATTGTCTGGCAGGTGCAGGGCGTCGATATTGCCGAGCCGCGCACCTTCTTGCAACACCGGCGCGTGGTGTTCATCAGCGCCATCGTCACCGCCCTGACCATGGCCTCGTTCTACACCGGCCTCGAGGCGTTCCGCTTCAGTGGCCCCTCGCTGCACGACGAGGCCGGTCGCGCCATCATCGTCATGCTCACCGCCATGTTCTGCCTCACCATCATCATCACCAGCCGCGCCATGCGTGACCGCACCCTGATTAACCGCCTGTGGATGCTGGTCGGCGTGCGCGACGCACAAGAAGGGAAGTAACCCCCGATGGACGTGCAGCACGCGCTCCAAACCGCCCGCGCCCACCTCACCAACGGCCTGCCCAGAAATGCCCAACAGGTGTTGTGGGGGCTGATCGAGCACCTCGCCACCCCGCGAGAAGCGCGTGCTGCCGCCTTCGTCATGTTGGCCGAGAGCTATTACACCCGCGCCGAACAACGCGCCTGCTATGGCGAGGCGCTCCAGCTCATGCCCGCCCACCCCGAGGCGCTGGCGGGCATCAACCGCCTCAGCCAGCCTCCCAGCCCCAACACCCAAACCTTGCGGCCACCCCCGCCCCCGCCCAGCGCCCCACGCCCACAGCTCATCCCCTATTACCGCGTGGTCGGCATCAGCGACGGGCCCAACAGCGCGGGCAGTGGGTTCTTCATCTCGCCCGACGGCATCATCGCCACCACCCGCCACGTCGTCGCCCACTGTACCCATGTCACCGTCAAGCTGGACGACGCCCAGCACGTCCAAGGCACCGTGCTCTGGTCATCCCCCACCCTCGACCTCGCCTTCATCGAGACGCCCTACACTGTCCTCAGCCTGTCGGCGCACAGCCAGACCGTGTTGGTGCCCCACCAACCCCTCACCGCCTATGCCTACGGCCAAACCCAACAGACGCTGGCGCACGTCCCCAACGGTCTGCCGTTGGGCGCAGGGTGGTTCAGCACCACCCTGACCGAGTTGTGGGACGCGGGCGGTAGCCCCATCTTCAGCGCCGCCAACGCCATCGTCGGCATGATTACCCGCAATTGCAGCCGCCTACAACCCCACGTCTACGCCTTGTCCATCCAAACCATCCTCGAGGCGCTCCGCCGCGTGCAGGCCGAGACCGCCGAGGGTTTGCCCCGCCGCTACTGCCCGTCGTGCGGGCAACGCCCATGGGCGGACATGGCGCGCCGTCTTTGCCCGTGTTGCGGTGCCAGCTTCAGCGAAGATTGGCTAATTCGCTGAGTGCAACCGTCGCAAGATTCGCTATAATCACAAGCGCTCACATTTGCACGCCGACGTTACGGCTCCTCATCTTGATACCAGCCGTATCGTCTTCATCATTCTCCCGTCGAGGGCGCCGCAGCGCATTATGATTAGCTTATACGACCTGCTCCAAGCGGGTAACGGGCAGTTATATGGCCAGCCCGTCTCCCAAATCTTCACCGGCATTACCCTCAGCCCAGAGCCGACCACCCGCAACCAACTGTTCGCGGCGCTCGTCACGCCCTACGGCGACACCCACCGCTACATCGAGCAAGCCATCGCCAATGGAGCGACCGGCATCTTGTGCTCACGGGTGCCCGAGGTCGATACGTCCGATGTCACCGTCATCATCGTCCGCGACACGCTCAACGCCCTCATCGCATGGGCGCGCCACATCCTCGAACGCTACGACCCCCAAGTCGTGTTGGTGGCGGGCTCATCGGGCAAATCGACCACCGCCCACGCCATCCGCCACGCCCTCGCCACCCGCTACCCCGTCCACAACAACCTGCACCTCGAGATGGACAACCGCGAGAGCGTGCCGCTCAGCCTCGCCACCCTCATGCCCGACCAGCGCTACACCATCTTGCGCTGCGGGGTCAACCAGCCCGGGGAGCTCGAAAGCGTCACCTCCATCGCCCCGCCCGACATCGCCGTGCTCACCAGCATCCACCACACCCATCTGGGCAATTTCGGCAGCATCGACGCCGCCTATGCCGATTTCCGGCAAGCCGTCGCCCACCTGCCCAAGACCAGCTTGACCGTGCTCAATTATGACGATGAGCGCATCCGCAGCCTACGCGACTCGCTGGGTGGGCGCGCCCTCACCGTCAGCATCGACAACTTCGGCACCGACTTCATGGCCTATAACGTCATCGTCGGGGTGCAAGGCACCGGCTTCGACTTACTCCACGCTGGCAAGCGCTATTTGGGCTGTTGGAGCCCGTTGCTGGGGCGCCACAACCTGTACGCCATCTTGTCGGCCATCGCCGTCGCCACCGAGAGCGGGATGCGCGTCGAGGACGCCCTCCAAGCCGTCACCACCCTCGAGCCGCTCCCCGGGCGGATGCGCCCGCTGGTCGGCCTCAACAACTCGCTCATCATCGACGACACCCACAGCGCCAACACCGAATCGACCCTCGCCGCCCTCGATTGGCTGGCCGCCGTCAAAGACTCCCGCGATGGCGTCATCTTCATCATGGGCGAGATGGACGCCGGTGGCGACTATGAGCAACAAGCCAAGCGCTTGGTCGGCCAAAGCGCCGCCAAAGCCGCCAGCGTGCTCATCACACAAGGTGCCGGTGCCGCCCCCATCGGGCGCGCCGCCTTCGATTGGGGGATGCGCGCCGAGAACGTCCAATCGGCCTACTCCGCCGTCGGCACGCTCAACGCGCTGTTCGGGCGCTCCGGCCTGACCTCCAACGATGTCGTCTTGGTCAAAGGCAGTAGCCAAACCGAGATGAAGCCGGTCATCGAGGGGCTGATTAAGCAGGTCGAAAACACCCCGACCTCGCCCACCGCCACCCACGCGGCCATCCGCAAGACCAGCACCCTACGCCGCCCGGGCATCGGGCGCCCGTCGTGGCTCGAAATCGACGCGGGCGCCATCGCCAACAACACCCGCCTGCTCAAGCAAATGATTGGCTCGGGCGTCACCCTGATGGCCATCGTCAAAGCCGACGGCTATGGCCACGGCGCGGTCTTGGCCGCCCAGACCGCCCTAGCCAACGGCGCGGACTACATCGGCGTCGCCAACCTACAAGAGGCGCTCGACCTGCGCACCGCTGGGGTCAACGCCCCCATCTTCGTCATGAGCTATACCCCGTTCGACGCCGTGCGCCTCGCCATCCAAAACAGCCTGACCCTCTCGCTGTATGACCCCCAGCAAGCCGCCGCCTTCGACCGCGCCGCCCGCGACGCAGGTCAAAAATTGCGCGTGCACGTCAAGGTCGATACCGGCTTCGGGCGGCTGGGCTTGCGCCCCGAGGAGACCTTGCACCTCTTCCGTCAACTGCGCGGGATGCCGTTCATCGAGGTCGAGGGCATCTACACCCACTTCTCATCCGCCGACAGCGACCCCGTCCACACCGCCAAACAAACCGACGCCCTGCGCCAAATCGTCCGCCCGTTGCGCGCCACCGGTTACGAGTTCCGCTACGTCCACGCCGCCAACAGCGCGGGCACGCTGGCCTCGCCCGATAACCACTTCAACATGGTGCGCCCGGGGCTGGCGCTCTACGGTCTCACCCCCTCGCCCGATGTCCCGTTGCCCATCGGCTTCCAGCCCGCCATGACGTGGAAGACCGTCGTCGCCCAAGTCCGCACCCTGCCCGCCGGTCATCCGGTCGGCTATGGCAACACCTACGTCACCACCCAGCCAGAGCGCATCGCCGTCCTGCCCATCGGTTACGCCGACGGCTTCCGCCGCGCCCCCCACTTCGGCGAGGTGCTCATCCACGGCCAGCGCGCCCCCATCCTCGGGCGCGTCAGCATGGAGAAGACCGTCGTCAGCGTCGAGCACATCTCGGGCGTCGGCATCGGCGATGAGGTCGTCATCCTCGGCAAACAAGACGGCACCAGCATCACCGCCGAGGACATCGCCGAGCGCGTCGGCAGCATCAACTACGAAATCGTCACCAACGCCCTCCCTCGCATCCCCCGCCGTTGATGAGAAACTGCAAACAGACAAGAGGAATCTTGACCAATCTGTTGACAAAATCTTTTGGCGTGTTATCCTCACTGGCATAAATGGGTGAATGATAAAAAATCTTGCTGGGTGAGCTTCAGTGTTTTGTTTTAAGGCGTAGGTTATACGCATTACCTCGCCCCGCGTGACCCCCTCATCCCCCCATTTTGCGCCTTTTTTCACCACCTCGGCGCGTCGTCCACCACATCTCAGGGAGGTCATGTACCAGCCCGACTAATACTCGTGTTCGTCCATCAACCCTTTGGTTTTTCCGATGTTGAGGAGTTTTTCACACATGTCTCGTTTTTCTAAGCTTTTCTCTGTGGCGCTGAGCATTGCCGTCTTGGCCGCCCTCGCGCTGGCGCCTAGCACCGCCCAGCCCCCCGTCATCACCTTCAGCTCCAACGCCAGCGACCCCGTCCCCCGCGCCTTCACCGAAGAAATCGTGGCGATGTGGAACGAAGCCAACCCCGACACCCCCGTCGAGCTGAACACCGTCGCTCACGAGGACTTCAAGAACGCCATCCGCACCTACTTGGCCGCCGAGCCCTCGCCCGATGTCCTGACGTGGTTCGCCGGTGAGCGCGCCGCCTTCTTCATCGACCGCGGCCTGATTGGTGACTTCAACTCGGCTTGGTCGCAAGAAGGCTTCGGCGATGCGTTCGCCCCGGGCTTCCAAGCGCTGGCCACCAGCGGTGAAGGCCAATACTTCCTGCCGACCAGCTACTACTGGTGGGCGGTCTACTACCGTCCGTCGCTGTTCGAGCAAGCCGGTATCGAGGCTCCGATCGAGACGTGGGACGACCTGCTGGCCGCCTGCGACGCCCTGAACGCCATCGGCGTCACCCCGTTCACCACCGGCATCAAGTTCCGCTGGCCGGCTGCCGCTTGGTTCGACTACATCAACATGCGTACCAACGGCCCGCAATTCCACATCGACCTGATGCTGCTGAAGGAAAGCTACACCGACGAGCGCGTCAAGCAGACCTTCGCCAACTGGGCGCAGCTGATCGAGCGTGATTGCTTCATCGACGATGCCGCCGCCTATGACTGGAACGAAGGCGTGGACATCATGGCTCAGGGCGAGGCCGCCATGTACCTGATGGGTGCCTTCATCACCGACACCTACCCGGATGAGCTGGAAGACGACCTCGACTTCTTCCGCTTCCCGATCATCAACCCCGAGCTGCCCATCGGTGAAGACGCCCCGACCGACGGCTTCTTCATGAGCGCCGGTGCCGCCAACCCCGAGGGTGCCAAGGCCTTCCTGACCTTCCTCGGCTCGCAAGAAGTCCAACAGAAGGCGTTCGATGACCTCGGTCGCCTCCCGACCCGCACCGATGTCGATGTCAGCGCCGCCAGCGAGGCCACCCAAAAGGGTATCGCCCTGATCCAAAGCGCCGACTACGTCGCCCAGTTCTATGACCGCGACACCACCGCCGAGATGGCCGACGCCGGTCTGACCGCCTTCGTCGAGTTCTGGAACGACCCGAGCAGCGTCGATGAAATTCTGGAGCGCCTCGAGGAAGACCGCGTCCGTATCGCCGCCGAGCTGGCCGCCAGCGAGTAATGCGCCCCCGACGGGGTGAGTGGCACCGTGCCGTTCACCCCGTGCTCTGCACGAGCAAGCGTGGGGGGCAGTCCCTCTGCCCCCCACGCTTTTATTTCCCGCCAAAAGTGTCATTTTTGTGTGATTGGGGAGTGTGACCCATATGGCCGTAAAAGCGCGCCCGCTGACCTCGCCCGCCCAGCGGATTGGGAAGAGGATTAACTCGACGCCTTATTTCTTCTTGGCTATCCCGCTTCTGCTGTATTTCATGTGGATCATCATCCCCACGCTATACACCTTTTACCTCAGCACCACCAACTGGGATGGTGTCTCGCCCGACCCGCGCCCCATGGAAAACCCGTGGCAGAATTACCAACGCCTGTTCGGGGATACCCTGTTCTCGTTTGACGACAGCAACGAGGACGGCGTGCGCGAGCTGGAAATCCTGCCCGATGCCGACCGCGATTTCCGCATTTCCCTCGGCAACAACGTCCGTTGGCTGGTCGTCTTCCTGACCGTGCCGACCACCCTCGGCCTCGGCCTCGCCATGCTCCTCAACACCGAGATGCGCTTTGGCCGCTGGTACAAAATCAGCTTCTACGCCCCACTCGTCTTATCGGGGCCGGTCATCGGCCTGATTTGGGCGTGGGTCTACAACCCTCGCGCAGGGTTGCTCAACGCCGCCCTGACCGCCTTCGGCGTGGTCGATCCCCCGGGCTGGCTGGCCGAGCGTGACCTCGCCATCTGGGCGATCATTTTCGCCGCCGTCTGGCGCCAAGTCGGCTACGTGATGATCCTCTACCTCGCTGGCCTCAAGAACGTCGATCCCAGCCTCGTCGAAGCCGCCATCGTGGACGGTGCAGACCGCTGGACGCTGTTCCGCAAGGTCATCCTCCCCTTGCTTGCCCCCGTGACGACCATCGTCATGGTCATCTCGGTCATCGACTCGCTGCGCTCGTTCGACCTCGTACAAATCATGACCAACGGCGGCATCGGCACCCAAGTGCTGGCCAACATGATGTA
>JALONY010000068.1 GCA_025454715.1 Anaerolineae bacterium | reverse complement strand
CAGCGCCGCCCAGCCGAGGCGGCGGGCATCGCGCTTGACCTCCTCGGTGGCGTGGTCGCGCAGGTAGGGCAACAGCACCGCCGCCAACACCCCCACCCCCGCGCCCAGCGCCAGCCACTCGGGCAGGGTCATGCGGTGCGGCCAGACGATGCTGGGGACGAGGCCGAGCCGCGCCGTATACAGGGCGGCCAGCAGCACCCCCAGCGCCAGCAACGGCCAGCCGAACTCGACGCCGGAGCGCTGGGCTTGGGTCGGCCAGAACGGGTGCGGGAAGTCGATGGCGGGGTGGCCGAGTAACACGTTGCGCGCATACCAGACCGCCCCGAGCGGGATGCAGGCGAGGCCGGCCACAATCGTGATTTCGAGGCGGGGCAGCACGGCGCGCCAATTCAGGCGCACGCGCACCAGTTCCGCGGCGGCCAGCACCCCGACCCCGAGGATGAACGCGCCGCCGGTCGGTTTCGTCCACATGGTGACGCCCAAGAAAAATCCGGCCAAGGCCGCGTCGTGCAGGCGGGCGCGCCGCTCATCGCGGAACCATGCGCGCAACAAGAACACCGCCCCGCCGGTAAACCCGAACGTGAGCGGGATTTCGAGGTCGCCGACGATCGACCACTCAGCGACGTGCGGATATAAGACCCACAGCGCGGCCAAATAAATCCCGACGCGGCGGCTGAACAATTGCGCGCCCAGCGCATAGGCGGCGAAGCCCGCCCCCCACTGAAAGACCGGGAACATCGCCCGCGCCACGTGGTCGTTGATTTGCCCGACGGCGAGCTGGGCATAGGCATAGCTGAGCGGCACGAGCTGGGGGTAATAGCCGATGTCTTGGGGGATGTAGCCCAGTAAGGGGTACAGCTTGCCCTGATAGGCGTAGACCCACAACGGGTCATACTCCCAAAACGGGTACCAGACCGCCGAGACGAAGCGAATCACGACCGCCACGCCCATCAACAGCAACAACAAGCGCTCATCGAACGCCAGCGGCTTGCGCGGGAGCGGGGGGTGGGGCTGGGTGGTGCGGCGCTTGTGCAGCATCAACGCCCAGCCGCCGATGCTGAGGGCGGCCACGCCCGCCGCGACGGTCGGCCACGTCAGGGCGGGGGTTTGGGTGCGCCCGCCCACCATGCCCAGCACCAACATCCACCCCGTGACCAGCGCGGGCCCCGCCGCCAGCAACACCATCACCACCAGCGGGCGGCTACGCCAATCACGGCGCGGCAACATCACCAGCGCCCACGGCAACCCGACCCCCACCAACATCACCAGCAGGGCGGGCAAGGGCATCAGCGCATCGCGCAGCCAATACGGGAGCATCACAACACCGCGTCCATCGTCAACTTCACCAGCAAAAGGTGCCGATACGATAGCACACCGCGCCCGAATCCTCACCCCCACACTGGTTCGGCGTAGGCCGCCCGCCCGATTTGTGCGAGTTGGTGGGGTAGGTACGTCCAAAACCGCCAAGTACCGCAGGTTTGACCCTCACCCCCATCTATGGGACAATATCACGCATTGCTCATCTTTCACGGGGATACGCGAGCCACTCCAATGCCAAAACGCACCGACCTTCAGAGCATTCTGGTCATCGGCTCTGGCCCGATCGTCATCGGCCAAGCCAGCGAGTTCGATTACAGCGGCGTGCAAGCCTGCAAAGCCCTGCGCGCACAAGGCTATCGGATCATCCTCGTCAACTCCAACCCGGCCACCATCATGACCGACCCGGAGTTCGCCGACGCCACCTACATCGAGCCGCTCACGCCGGACATCGTCGAGCAAATCATCGAAATCGAGAAGCCCGACGCCCTGCTACCGACCGTCGGCGGCCAAACCGCGCTCAACCTCGCCCTCGCCCTGTATGACCGTGGCATCCTCGACAAGCACGGCGTCGAGATGATTGGCGCGTCGATTACCAGCATCCGCCTCGCGGAAGACCGCCAATTGTTCAAGGACGCCATGACCGAAATCGGGCTGAAATCGCCCGCCTCGGAGGTGGTCGGCACGGTCGAGCACGCCCTAGAGGCCGCCGAGCGCATCACCTACCCTG
Organism: Anaerolineae bacterium; assembly: GCA_025454715.1. Taxonomy (GTDB): domain Bacteria; phylum Chloroflexota; class Anaerolineae; order Aggregatilineales; family Phototrophicaceae; genus Flexicrinis. Next base: position 5,459 of record JALONY010000068.1, on the reverse strand, counting down.
TCTTGGTGCGCCCGTCGTTCACGTTGGGCGGCAGCGGCGGCGGCGTGGCCTACACCCCCGACGAACTGCGGACGGTGGCCGAGCGCGGCCTGAAGGCCAGCCCAGTGCATCAGGTCTTGATCGACTTCAGCCTGCTGGGGTGGAAGGAATACGAGCTGGAGGTGATGCGTGACGCCAAGGGCAACTTCGTCATCGTGTGCTCCATCGAGAACCTCGACCCGATGGGCGTCCACACCGGCGACAGCATCACGGTCGCCCCGACCCAAACCCTGACCGACAAAGAATTGCAGCGCCTGCGCGACATGTCGCGCTTGATTTTCGACCGCGTGGGCTTGGCCACCGGCGGTGCCAACGTGCAATACGCCGTCGGCCCCAACGATGGCGAGGTCTACGTCATCGAGATGAACCCGCGTGTATCGCGCTCATCGGCCTTGGCCAGCAAAGCCACCGGCTTCCCAATCGCCAAAATCGCCGCGCTGGTGGCGGTCGGTTACGCGCTGGACGAAATCCCCAACGACATCACCCGCGTGACGCCCGCCAGCTTCGAGCCGTCGCTGGATTACGTCATCGTCAAAATCCCGCGCTGGGACTTCGAGAAGTTCAAGGGCGTGGACGCGGTGCTGGGCCCGCAGATGAAGGCGGTCGGCGAGGTGATGGCGATTGGCCGCACCTTCCCCGAGGCGTTGCAAAAGGCCGTCCGCTCACTGGACATCGGCATCAGCGGGTTCGGCAGCCGCCTCGATAAGACCCCGTTGGGCGCGATGCGCGTCCCGACCGCCCGCCGCTTGTTCCAAGTGGCCAACGCCCTGATGGAGGGCGCTTCGGCGCAACAGGTCATCGACCAAACCCAGTTTGACCCGTGGTTCGTCGAGCAGATGGTGGACAGCATCGACGAGCACCGCGCCCTGAGCGGGCGGCAAGCCACCCTCGAGTCGCTGACCGCCGACGACTTCCGCACGCTCAAGCGCTTGGGCTTCAGCGACCCGTACATCGGCCAAATCGTCGGGGCGAAAGATTTGGAAGTGCGCGAGCGCCGCAAGGCGCTGGGCGTGGCGGCCAATTTCTACCGCGTCGATACGTGCGCCGCCGAGTTCGAGGCGCAGACGCCCTACCTCTACTCGACCTATGAGGACGGCGATGAGTCGTTCCCCGTCCAAAAGCCCAAGGTGATGGTGCTGGGCGGCGGCCCCAACCGCATCGGGCAGGGCATCGAGTTCGATTATTGTTGCGTGCACGCCTGTTTCTCGCTGCGCGAGATGGGGTTCGAGACCATCATGGTCAACTGCAACCCCGAGACGGTCAGCACCGACTACGACACCGCCGACCGGCTGTATTTCGAGCCGTTGACCGCCGAGGACGTGCTCAACATCGTTGACCGCGAGAAGCCGGACGGCATCTTGGTGCAGTTCGGCGGCCAAACCCCGCTCAACATCGCGGCCAAGCTGCACGAGGCGGGCGCGCCGATTTGGGGCACCTCGGTCGATACCATCGACCTCGCCGAAGACCGCCGCCGCTTCAACGCGCTGATGGCCGAGCTAGACATCACCCAACCGGCGGGCGCGACCGCCGTCAACCTGCAAGAGGCGCTGGCGGCGGCCAACCGCATCGGCTATCCGGTGCTGGTGCGCCCGAGCTACGTGCTGGGCGGGCGCGGCATGGGCATCGTGTTCGACGACACCTCGCTGACCAACTGGGTCGAGGCGCACATCACGTGGGGCGGCCACCCGGTGCTGATTGACCAGTTCCTCGATGACGCCTACGAGGTGGACGTGGACGCGCTGTGCGACGGCACGCACGTCACCATCGGCGGCATCATGCAGCACATCGAGGAGGCCGGTGTGCACAGCGGCGACAGCGCGTGCGTGCTGCCGCCCTACAAAATCAGCCAATACCACCTCGAAATCATCCGCGAGGACACCCGCCGCATCGGGCTGGCGCTGGGCGTCAAAGGCTTGTTCAACATCCAGTTCGCCATCAAGGACGACGTGGTGTACGTGCTGGAGGTCAACCCGCGTGCCAGCCGCACCGTCCCGTTCGTCAGCAAGGCCACCGGCCACCCGTTGGCGCGCTATGCCGCGCAAATCGCGGCGGGGCGCACGCTGGCCGACCTGCACTTCCTCGAGGAGCCGAAAGTCGATGGGTTCTTCGTCAAGGAGGCGGTGCTGCCGTTCCAGAAGTTCCCCGGCGTCGATGCGCGCTTGGGGCCGGAGATGCGCTCGACCGGCGAGGTGATGGGGCACGCCAGCAACTTCGGGCACGCCTTCGTCAAGGCGCAGATGGCCACCAATACCCCGCTCCCGACCAGCGGCACGGTCGTGATTTCGGTCAACGATTTCGACAAGGGGCAGGCGGCGCGCATCGCCCGTGACCTGCACTTGCTCGGGTTCAAGCTGGTGGCCACCGACGGCACGGCGGCCTACCTGCGTAAGGTCGGGTTGCCGGTGGAGCGGGTGAACAAAATCAGCGACGGCTCGCCCCACATCATCGACCTGATGCAGACCGGCGCGGTCAACCTGCTCATCAATACGCCCCGGGGCGGCCAAGCCCACGAAGAGGGCGCGGTCATCCGTGCGGCGGCGGTGTCGATGGACATCCCGATCGTGACGACGATGAGCGCGGCGGCGGCCAGCGTGCAGGGCATCAAGGCGCTCAAGGGCAAGCCGCTGAAGGTGCGCAGCCTGCAACGCCACCACCACCGCAGCTAGGGCGCGTCTTTCCCCTCCCCCCGCCACACGATAAAAAAACAGGGCGCACCTTACGCGGTGCGCCCTGTTTTTTGTGCCGTTGAGGGCGACAGGCATGTGGGATGAGGGCGGGGTGTGCCCTCAGTTCATGTGCAGGTTTTGGCTGACGCCCTTGATGAACCCGTCGTACTCGTTTTGGGTAATCGACGACTTGGGCACGACCATGACGTGGGTCAGGGTTTGGCGCTCGTCATCACGGAAGGCGTCCTCGTTGGTCACGACCATGACCGGGATGTGGGTGGTCTCGGGGTTTTGGCGCAATTCGTTGAGCACCGCGAACCCGTCCATCTCCGGCATCCGCAGGTCGAGGACGATCAGGTTGGGGCGGTGGATGGCCACCATCATCAGCCCTTCCATGCCGCTGCGGGCGGTGTAGACCCTGAAGTTGCCGTGCTCGCGCAGCAACTCGCCCAGCATCTTGAGCGCGTCGTCTTGGTCGTCAATCAGCAAGATGCGCGGCACGTTGGCCACCTTCTCGGCGTGCTCGACCGCCGAGACCAGCTCATCGGGCGAGTACGGGCGCTGCAAGAACGCGAACGCGCCCAAGCCCAGCGCACGGTCGCGCTGCTCATTGAGGGTGGCGATGATGACCGGAATATCGTTGGTGTCGTCGCGCACCTTCAGCTCTTCCAGCAGTTCCCAGCCCGCCCCATTGTCGAAGTCCACGTCCATCACCACCAGCGTCGGCTGGAGGGCAGGCGCGACCGCACGCGCTTCCAGCATCGAGCTGGCCACGATGACCTCGAAGCCTTGCCGCTGGAGCGTGCGCCGATATTGATCGACCATGTCGGGGCTGTCCTCGACCACCAAAATCTGGCGCTTCATCTCCATCATCGGGGCGGGCACGGGCATGGGCGGCACCATCGGGCGCGAGTCCATCGGGACGGCTTGCATCTCCAGCGTCGCGGTCGGCTCTTCCTCGATTTCGACCGGCTCGGTCGGGATGGTGATGCTGAAGGTGGAGCCGACGTTAATCACGCTGGAGACGTTGAGCGAGCCGCCCATCAGCTGCATCAGGGAGCGGGCGATGGGCAAGCCGAGGCCGGTGCCGCCCGCGGTGCGCGTCAGCGACGAGTCGACTTGGCGGAACGGCTCGAACAGCAGCGGCATGTCTTGGTCGGCGATGCCGATGCCGGTGTCGATGACATCGACCCGCATCCAAATCTTGCCGTTTTCGCTGACCGGATAGGCGCGGATGGTCACGCTGCCTTGGCGGGTGAATTTGGAGGCGTTGGAGACGAGGTTGAGCAACACTTGGCGCACGCGCACCTTGTCGCCATACACCCGCGGCATGTTGGGCGATACGTCCATCCGCAGGTCGATGGGCTTGTCCTTGACGAGGCCGAGGCCGATCGACTTGACCGCGTCCAGCTCGGGCTTGAGGTCGAATTCTTCGACGCTGACGGTCATCTTGCCCGCGGTAATCTTGGCTTGGTCGAGGATGTCGTTGATGACGGTCAGCAAGTGGTTGCCGGAGGTGAAGATGGTGGTCAGGTCTTGCTCTTGCATCTCGCTGAGCTGCCCCGACATGCCCTTGAGCATCATGCGGCTGAAGCCGATGATCGAGTTGAGCGGGGTACGCAACTCGTGCGACATGTTGGCCAAGAAGTCGCTCTTCAGGCGGTCGAGCTCCATCAGCTCCTCGTTGGCGCTGGTCAGGCGGTCGAGCAATTGCGCGTTTTGGATGATGGCGGCCAACGAACCGGCCAGCGCTTGCACCAGCTGCACCGTCTCGGTGCCGAACTCGTTGACGGTCGTCCCTTCCATCACGATGACGCCCAACAACTCACCCGGCCCCATCAGCGGCATCAGCAAGACCGAGGCGGTGTTGGCCACGATTGGGCGGTAGTTGCCCTCGATGGCCACATCGCCAATCACCCGCAGTTGGCGGGTGCGGGCGACCTCGCCCAGCGTACCACCGCCCTTGTCGGCCATCCGCAGGCGCGGCACGTCCTCGATGTTGACCCCGAAACCGGCCAAGGCCATCGGGTCGAGCGCCTCGAAGGTGTTGCCCAGCGGGTCGGCGTACAGTTGCTTGACGTAGACCACCACGTCACGCGGCACCAGCTCGGTGTACAGCTTGTCGGCCACGGTCTGGAGCGCGTCCAGCAGGCTGGTGGCGGCGGCGGCGGCGGTGGTGATGTCGAACAGCAAGCCCATTCGGTTGGCTTGGTCTTGCGCGGCCTGATACAGGTTGGCGTTGTCGATGGCGACGCTGATTTGCGCCGCCAGCGTGGTGAGCGCCGAGATGTCGTCGGGGGTGAAGGCGTTGGCTTTGTTGGATTGCACGTCCAGCGCGCCCACCACCCGATTTTTGATGACCAATGGCAACGCCATCTCGGAGCGCGTATCGGGCAGGTAGGGGTTGGGCGCGTGCACGATTTCGGCGTCGGCGGTGTCGCTGGCGATGATTGGGCGGCCTTGCGCCGTCACTTGCCCGATGACCGAGGCCGACCCGCGCTTGAGCTTGTGGCGGATGGACAACAGCTTCAGGCCGGCCTCGCCGGTCGAGGCGCGCAATTCGGCGAACTCGTCGCGCTCGTCCAACAGGAAGATTTGCGCGTGGTCGTAGCTGAAGCGCGCCTTAATCAGGTCTACGAGGCGCGGCAACAGTTGGTCGAGTTCGAGGATTTGGCTGGCGGTGTTGGACACCTCGGCAGAGGTCTGGAGCTGCTGGGCGCGCCGGTTGGTCTGCTCCAACAGGCGGGCGGCGTC
>JALONY010000431.1 GCA_025454715.1 Anaerolineae bacterium | reverse complement strand
TTGCTCGCCCGCCACCACCAAGATGCCCTCGTCGAGGTACACATCCGCCGCGTAGACGCCCGTGTTGACCATCACGCGCACGAAGACCGTCACCTGCGTGCCCTGTGCCGTCGCCGTCACCGAGACCGCCTGAAACGCATCATACGTCGTCAACGGCGCCGACCACATGATACCGGCGCTCAGCGGGTCAATTCCACCCAACGGGTCGATGCCGACCTCGACCGATACCCCCTCTGTCGCGTTGCTCACGTCCGTGTTGAGACCGTCGAGGCTACTCCACACATACGCATTGACCTCGAACACCAGCTCGGCATTTTCGGGCACCGTCGCGCTCTGGAACACGCCCGCCGTGGCCGTTGCCAACGTCGAAGAAATCAACTGCGCGTTATCACCAGCCAACACCCGCTCAGACAAATCCGGCATGGTCGGCCCGAACAACGGCGACGCATCGGTCGGCAAGCTCTCGACCGACCACGCCTCCCAGCCCTCGGCCACCAGCCCGAACGCCCCAAAATCCACGAACGGGTCATCGAACCCGGGGTTGACCAACAACGGCGCGCTTTGCGCTTGCGCCACCCCCAGCCCTACCGTCATCAGTGCGGCCATTACCAAGCCGCGCAACCATCGCCCAAAAGCCATGAGTCATACTCCTTTTTGCAGCGTTTTCAACACGCCCTATCGCAAGTCCTAACCCCACAAGTGTACAGCGCTCTGCCCGCACTGGCTACAGTCTGGGCGTGTTCAATTCCCCGCCGAGTGGGATATAATCAAAGCGCGATTTGAATGTCTGTTTATTACCCCCGTAAAAAGGAGCTGCTCTTGGACCTGCACGAACACCAAAGCAAAACCCTGTTCAAGCAGTACGGCATCCCAGCCCCCATGGGCGAGGTGGCCTACACCCCCGAAGAGGCCGAGGCCATCGCCGCCAAGATTGGCGGGCGTGTCGTCGTCAAGGCACAAGTCCTGACCGATGGACATCGAAGAAATCGCCCACACCAAGCCCGAGGCCGTCATCCGCGAGCACATCGACCCCGTCATGGGCTTGCAAGGCTTCCAAATCGTCGGCGTCGCCAACGCCATGAACCTCCCCCGCGAGCACTGGAAGGCGTTCGGCCAAATCGCCCGCGCCCTCTACGCTTGCTACAGCGCCAGCGATGCCACCCTCGCCGAGATTAACCCGCTCATCGTCAACGGCGATAATCAGCTCGTCGCCCTCGATGGCAAGGTCTCCATCGACGATAACGCCCTGTTCCGCCACCCCGAGCTGGCCAGCCAACGCGACACCAGCGCCGAGGCCGAGGCCGAGACCATCGCCCGCGAGGCCGACATTAGCTACGTCAAGCTCGACGGTCAAATCGGCTGCATGGTCAACGGCGCAGGCTTGGCCATGACCACCATGGACATGACCCAGCTCTACGGTGCCGACAAAGGCATCGGCCCCGCCAACTTCTTGGACATCGGCGGCGGTGCCAAGGCCGATAAGGTCGCCAAAGCCCTCCGCATCATCCTCAGCGACCCCAACGTCAGCTCGGTGCTCATCAACATTTTCGGCGGCATCACCCGCTGTGACGAGGTCGCCCGTGGCATGATCGAAGCCTACAACGAGGTCAAGCCGGTCGTCCCCATCGTCATCCGCCTCCAAGGCACCAATGCCAAAGAAGGCCGCGAAATCATCCAAGCCGCCAACATCCCCACCCTGATTGCCGCCGCTACCCTGACCGAGGCCGCACAGAAGGCCGTTGCTGCCGCCCAAGGAGCCAACTAACCATGGCGATTCTGCTCAACAAAGACACCCGCATCATCGTTCAGGGCATCACCGGGCGCGAGGGCGGGTTCCACACCCAGCAGATGATCGATTACGGCTCCAACGTCATCGGCGGCGTCACCCCGGGCAAGGGCGGCGAGTGGGCCAACGGCGTCCCCGTCTTCGACACCGTCCGTGAGGCGGTCAAGCAGGTCGAGGCCAACGCCACCGTCATTTTCGTCCCCCCCGCCGCCGCCGCCGAGGGCATCCTCGAGGCCATCGACGCGGGCATCGGCCTGATCATCTGCATCACCGAGGGCATTCCCGTCCGCGATATGATGCGCGTCTACGGCAAGCTCAAGCAGAGCAAGAGCCGCCTCGTCGGCCCCAATTGCCCGGGTCTGCTCACCCCGGGCATCGGCAAGATGGGCATCATGCCCGGCTACATCGCCAAGCCCGGGCGCGTCGGCGTCGTCTCCAAATCCGGCACCCTGACCTATGAAGTGGTCAACGCCCTGACCGAGGCCGGCATGGGGCAATCGACCTGCGTCGGCATCGGCGGTGACCCCATCATCGGCACCACCTTCGTGGACGTGCTCGAGATGTTCGAGAACGACCCCGAGACCGAGATGGTCGCCATGCTGGGTGAAATCGGTGGCCGCGCCGAAATCGACGCCGCCGAGTACATCGCCAAGCACATGACCAAGCCGGTCGCCGCCTTTATCGCCGGTCGCAGCGCCCCCAAGGACAAGCGCATGGGGCACGCAGGCGCCATCATCGAGGGCAGCGAGGGCAGCGCCGACCAAAAGAACGACGCGCTACGCGCCGCAGGCGTCCGCGTCGCCGACAACCCCGAACAAATCCCGATGTTGTTGGCCAACAAGTAACGTCAACACCCCGCAAGACACACCCCACGGGGCGAGGCCATAACCTCGCCCCGTATAGTTTACTCACCGCGTCGCGATAGGCTCCATCAGATAAGAATCGCCGATGCTCTCAGCGCTCCAACCGCTGGGAGCCCCCTCCAACGCCTGAATCGGCCACCAGCGCAACCCATCCGCACCACATTCGGCCTGATCGGCA
>JALONY010000067.1 GCA_025454715.1 Anaerolineae bacterium | reverse complement strand
GACCGCCTCGATGACGCCCGCGAACTCGCGCCCCAAGATTTGCGGCAGCTCGGTGCGCTGCAAATAGCGCCCCTCGCGGATCATGATGTCGCTGTAGTTGAGGCCGACGGCCTCGATTTTGACCAGCACTTGCTTGGGCTTGGGCTCAGGGGTCGGGATATCGACCACCTGCATCACGTCCGAGCCGCCGAGTTGTTCGATACGAATGGCTTTCATTGGGGGGTAAACCTCTCTGATGGGGTCGAAATAAAGAAAAAAAGAACAGATTAGGGGGTGTAGAACAGGTTACGCAGGGTCAGGTCAGACCTGTAGGGGCGCGGCAGACCGCCACCCCCACACCCCACACGCTACACCCCACACGCTGCCCCAACGGACAACGCAGGCGTTGTCCCTACGGCACAAAAACCGGCCAACATCCTCGTAGGGGCGCAGCGCGCTACGCCCACCGCTCTGGTTCTTTGTCCCCCTTCTCGCACTGACGGAGAGAAGGGGGATGAGGGACTCGCGTTGTGCCTCTACTTGCGGCGCGCTTCCAAGAAGTCGATGGCGTCGTTGAGCGCGTTCAGGCCAGCCATCACATCTGAGCCGAGGTGCAAGCGCACGGCGCGGCACTTGTGCGCGTCCAACGCCTCGAAATCGCCAGCGGCTTGCGCGGCGCACAACGTCCCGAAGCTGAACGGCATCCCGGGGATGGCGACATCCTCGGCGTAGTCGGCGGTCAGCAAGAAGAACACGCCGGTATTGGCACCGCCCTTGTGCAATTGGCCGGTGCTGTGCAGGTAGCGCGGCCCATAGCCGACCGTCACGGCGCGCTTGGTCACGTGGCGGATGCGGCGGCGCACGGTGTCCAGCATCACGTCCAGCTCGGGCGTCGGGTTCAGGTAGGCCAGCATCGCGAAGTAGTCGCCCGCGCCGGTGCCGGTGATGTGCGCGGCCAACAGCTCGGTGATGTCCTCATAGCGGAAGTTGTGCGACCCCGACAACTCGCGCAGGATGCTGACGCTGTGCTTGTCGGCATACAGCTTGACCGCGCCGCGCTCGGCCACCGGCACCGGCGACGGCAAGCTGCCGTCTTTTTGGTAGACGCCCAGCAAACGCTTGGTGATGTCCTTGGCCTCGGTCACGTTCGGCTCGTCGAACGGGTTGACGCCCAACAACTTGCCGGCCACGGCGGTGGCGTACTCCCAACGGAAGAACTCGCCGCCCAGCGCATAGGCGTCCTTGAGCAGGATGGTCAGGCGCGGGTGCCCGGCCTCGCGCAGCGCCTTGACGCGCTCGTCGAGTTCGGCATTGCCCGGGTCGCCCTCGACCTTGAGGTAGACGAACAGGCGGTCGCTGGCGTAGTCATGCGGGTGCCCGACCGTGGTGCCGACCACCGGCACGATGCCCTTGCCTTCTTTGCCGGTGCTCTCGGCCACCAATTGCTCGACCCACGCGCCAAAGCTGGCGATGGACGGGCTGGTGAAGATGCACACCTTGTCGCGCCCACGCGCCGCCATCACGCCCATCAGCACGCCCAGCGACGCGCCCGCGTGTTGCGCGGACGGGATTTCGGGCGCGCACGCCGCGATCATCTCGCTGGCCGCGCCCCACAGCGCATCGAGGTCGAGGCCGAGGATGGCCGCGGGCACGAGGCCGAAGTAGCTCAGCGCGCTATAGCGCCCGCCGATGTCCTCGGGGTTCTCGAACACATCACGGAAGCCCTTCTCACGCGCTTCCTTGCCCAGCCACGACCCGGGGTCGGTGATGGCGATGAACTGCGCGCCCGCCCCGCCGGTCTTCTCCCAGAAATACTGGTAAAAGGCGGTCGATTCGATGGTCGTGCCCGACTTGCTGGCCACGATGAACAGGGTCTTGGCGAGGTCGATTTGCCGCTCGATGGACAGCACGCGGTCGGGGTGGGTGCTGTCCAACACCAACAGCTTGGGGTGGCCGTCGGCGCTGCCGAACGTCACGCTCAGCACCTCGGGGGCGAGGCTGCTGCCGCCCATGCCCAACAGCACGGCGTGGCTGAACGTGCCCTTGACCGCTTGGCCGAACGCCTTGACGCGGGCGATGTCGATGGTGCGCTGCACGTCCAGCCAGCCCAAGCGGTTGACGATTTTGGCGATGACCGGCGCGTGGTCGCGCCACAGGCTGCCGTCTTTGTTCCAAATGCGCCCGTTGCCGAACTCGGTATCGAACGCCTTCAGACCGCGCTTGAAGTCCTCGGCGTAGATGCCCAGCGCGAGGCGGGTGCTGCCACGGGTGCCACGGCTGAGGGCTTGGCGCTTGGCCTCGATTTGCTCCATCAACGCGGTGAACGACTGCGCGAACGACTCCACGCCGTCCTCTTGCAAGCGCTTGGTCACGAAGTCGAGGTCTACCCCGACCTCGGCCAATTGCCCCAGCAAGGTGTCGAGCGAGTCCATCTCGTCCAAAATCGACTCGCGCACCGTGCCGTGGTCGGCAAAGGCCACCAGCGTCTCGGGCGGGACGGTGTTGACCGTGTCGCGCCCAATCAGGCCGTCGAGGTACATCGTATCGGGATAATTCGGGTTCTTGGTGCTGGTCGAAGCCCACAAAGGCCGCTGCACCCACGCGCCCGCGTCGCGCAGCGCCTTGAAGCGCTCGCCATAGAACAACTGCATGAAGCGGCGGTAGGCGTTCTTGGCGTTGGCGATGGCCGCCTTGCCCAGCAGGCGGTTGTTGAGCGCCACGCGGTCGAGGTCGCGGCCTTGCGCGGCCAAGACATTGTTTTCGAGTTGCTTATCGACCACGCCGTCGATGCGGCTGAGGAAGAAGCTGGCGACCGAGGCGATGCCGCGCACCGACTGACCGGCGCGCATCCGGCGCTCGAGGCCGCGCATATAGGCTTCGGCCACCTCGATATAATTGGCGACCGAGAAAATCAGGGTGACGTTGACGTTGACCCCGGCGGCAATCACCTCTTCGATGGCCGGGATACCGGCGGGGGTGGCCGGAATCTTGATCATGGCGTTGGGGCGCGCCAGCGACGCGAACAAGCGCTTGGCCTCGGCGATGGTGCCCGCCGTATCGTGCGCCAGCAACGGCGAGACCTCGAGGCTGACGTAGCCGTCACGCCCCTCGGTGCGGTCATAAACGGGGCGGAACAGGTCAGCGGCGTGCTGGATGTCCTCTAGCGCCAATTGCTCGTACAGGCTTTTGGCGTCGAGGTCGAGGTTGGCGAGGATGGCGGCATCGTAATCGTCGCTGCCGCCGATGGCCTTTTGGAAGATGGTCGGGTTGGAGGTGACACCGACCACCCCTTTATCCGCCATCAGGGCGTTAAACGTGCCGTCGTTCAGCAGCTTGCGGCGGATGTTGTCATACCAGATGCTCTGGCCGAACGCTTGCACATCCACGGGTGGGTTGGTCATGATTGCTCCTTGTGTTCGATGGCCTTGACCTTTTGAAAGCGGCGCTCATACCGCTCATCGGGGTTCGGTTCGGCGCGCACGTAAGCCTCGACCAGTTGCTCGGCCACCGAGGGGCCGACCACGCGCCCGCCGAGGCACAGCACGTTCATCCGGTCGTGCTCCACGCCCTGCGCGGCGCTGTAGGTGTCGTGGGCAATCGAGGCATAAATGCCGCTGAATTTGTTGGCGGCGATGCACGCCCCAATCCCACTGCCACAAATGACGATGCCGCGCTCGGCGTTGCCGCCCAGCACGGCCTGTGCCACCGCTGCGGCGGCATCGGGGTAATCGGCGCGCACCTGCTCGGACTCGACGCCCAAATCGACCACCTCATGCCCGCGTTGCCGCAAATAGCGCACCAAGTGATCCTTGAGCGGAAACCCAGCGTGGTCGCTGGCAAGCGCAAGTTTCATGTTCCAGCCTTTCGTATCGGTTCAATCGGGCGGCTCGGCAAAAGCGCGCCGCCCGTGGTTCACTCCTCAATCGGGTCGATGACGAACACCGGCACCACCGACCCCGTAGGGTCGGCGTCTACATAGCGTTTGCTGATGTCCAAGCGCCCATCGACCAGCATCGGATAATCGCGCTCGATGGTCATCACGCGCTCCTGCACGACGTGCGGGGTGGTCAGGGCGTGCTTGATGGCCGCGTTCCAGCGCTCTTGGTCGGTCTCCCAGCCGATGATGACCCCGCTGCCGCCATACTCGTCGTTGGGCTTGATGACCAAGCGGTCGCGGTTGTCGCTGACCCAGCTCAACAGGTCAATCTCGCGGCCTTCGTATTCGGTCTTGCGGTCTTGCACGCGGCGCGTCCACGGGATATGGGCGTGGATGGCGGCTTGGCGCTGAACGAATTGGTCATGAACACGGCGCGGTCGCGCACGGCGCGCACCACGTCGGTCTGCATCCCCAGCTTGTGCACCAGCTCGGTGCACAGCACGCGCTTATAGATGATGTCGATGCGCGTGTCCTCGACGTACAGCCCGCCGTCGCGGTAGGTCATCGCCTCCGGCTCGGTCACGATGGACGGGTAACCCGCCCGCTCGAAATACTCGCGGCTGATGTGGTGCTCGTTTTTGGTGGCCACCGTCGCCCAATCGACGATGGCGATGGTGGGGGTGGGGGCTTGGCCGCCCCACTCGCGGTAACCGCGCACGATGCTCTCGGTCAGGTGCATCATGCCCAAGGTCGGGCGGACGTGATAGCGCTTGCGGAAGCGGCGCATGACTTCCAGCCCCTCGAACATGTCGCTCAGGCCGTCGCCATAGCCGATGCCTGCGGGCGTCTCGGCGTTGTATTCGACGAAGCGCAAGTAACCGGTCTCGGGGCGATAGAACGAGTCGAGGCGGCTGGATGTCCACGGGGTCTTGATGGCCGCGTCGCGGTCAACGTGCAACATCTCCTCTTCATAGGGCTCGAGGTCGAGTTGCTCGCGCATGGCGGGGTCGTCCATCAACGCATCGTGAATCTTGCGAAAGCCGCGCAAAATCAGGGCGGTACGCTCTTGCAGATAACGCCACGCCTCGGACGTGTAGAAGTGGGGGCGCAAGACCCGACAAACCGGCGTCGTGCCGAAATACAGGCGGTTTTGGCGTTGCGTCTCCATGACCTGCTGGTGCGTTTCTTCGGCCAATCCTGCCACCAGCAGGTCATGATATTGTTGGATGGCGCGGTGAATCATGAGTTTTATCAGTCCCCTGTGTTGGTTTTGGCGTCGCCCGTCGTCCGAAATAAAGCGTCCTAAAAAGCCTCGCGGGTGATGAGACCCCCTCTGGTGATGCCGGTGCCCTGCCTCGCCCTCGGCAAGGCGAGAGGCGGGGCAGGGCGGGGCTTATCGTGCTGGTGGTGCGGCGAACCGTCGGGGGTGTCGGGTTAGCGGGATGCGCCGCCCTTAGGGCAACAACCCATCGTTCGCGGCGTCGGCCTCGGGCGCGGGCACCTCTTTCTTGGGGCGGCCACGGCCACGCTTGGGCGCGTTGGGGTCAACCGGCGTGGCGGGCTTGACGGCCTTGGGCTTGCGGGCGGGCTTGGCGGGGGTGGTGGCGTCCTTCTTGGGGCGGCCACGGCCTCGCTTGGGCGCATCGGCGGGCGTGCCGTCGGCGGCAGGGGCGGTGGCGTCCTTTTTAGGGCGGCCACGGCCACGCTTGGGCGCGTCGGGGGCAACCGAGGCGGTGGCCTTGACGGCCTTGGGCTTGCGGGCGGGCTTGGCCGCAGGCGCGCTGTCGGCGGTGGCGTCCTTCTTGGGGCGGCCACGACCGCGCTTGGGCGCGTCGGGGTCAACCGAGGCGGTAGCCTTCACGACCTTAGGCTTGCGGGCGGGCTTGGCGGGGGCGTCGGCGTCCTTCTTGGGGCGGCCACGGCCACGCTTGGGCGCGTCGGCGGGTGTGCTGTCGGCGGCAGGCGCGGCATCGGGCTTGCGCGGGCGACCACGCTTGGGCGCGTCGGCGGGCGAAGCGATGACCTTGGCCTCACCGCTAATCATCGAGTACCAGTAATAGCGCGAGCCGGTGGCCACCGCGCTGTCCTTGGCAAAGCGGATGGCCATATCGGCCATGTGCGAGACCATCCACTCGAAGTTGGTCTTGCCGAGGCTGTTCACGTCCATATCGGGCGCGGGGTTCATGAAGTCGATGGCGTAGGGCACGCCATCACGGATGGCGAACTCGACCGTGTTCATGTCGTAGCCCAGCGCTTGCACCAATTTCAGCGAGTCGTCATAGATTCGCTGATACAGGGCGGGCGAAAAATCGTGCTCGTCGAAATAACGCCCAGAGCCGTGCCGCCCGGGCTTATATTTCATGATGTGCAGGTCGCTCTGACCCAGCGCCATCACCCGCGCATAATTATCCCACTGGATATATTCTTGTAGCACCATCGTCAGCAAGCCCGACTGGTTGTAATAATGCCACAATTCTTCCATGGTATGCGCCACGTACACGCCTTGCCAGCCGCCGCCGTGCGCGTCCTTCAGGATGACCGGAAAGCCGCCGACTTGATCGACCAGTTTGTCCCACTCCAGCGGGTAAATCAGGTTGCGGAGCGACTCGGTCGGGACGATGCCGGGCACGTAGCTGTGGTTGGGCAGCACGACCGTGCGCGGGTGTGCCACGCCCAGCTTGGCCGCCAGCGACGCCCCAAAGAATTTATCGTCCGACGACCACATGAACGGGTCGTTGATGACCTTGACGCCCTGTAGCGCAGCATTTTTGAGGTACGAGCGATAGTAGGGCACCTCGTGGCTGATGCGGTCGATGATGACGCGATATTGGGTCGGCTCGTCCATCATCGTGCCGCCGACCTTCATGTATTCGGCCACGACGCCTGCATCGCGCCGGTTGACCTCCTCGATGAAGGCGGGTGGAAAAGACCACTCTCGCCCGACGAACAACCCGATTTTTAACACTTGTTTGGCCATGATTTCCTCCAGAAATCCTGAAATGAAGCACCTTGTAAAGCGCCACTCTCTTAAAAAATACCCGCCCGACGTGAATTTGTCCACATCGGGCGTGTTTTTCATGCACCGCCTAAATAAGCGCGCAACATCCGTTCCCAATACGGCCAGTCGTGGCACCAGCCGTCCCACTCGCGCAGGGCATTGCCCACGCCCTTGTCCCACAACACCCGCGACATCTGGCGCGAGCGCTCCAACAGCGGGTCGTCCTTGCCCACCGCAATCACGATATTTTGGCGCTGCATCAGGCGGATGCGTTGCGGGTCACGCTCGCCCGGGATGAACCACGTCGGGTTGTTGAGGTAGACGTGCTCACCGGTATAACCGCCCGCCCAATAGGCGATGTCGAAAATGCCGCTCATGGCCAAAATACGGTTGACCGCATCGGGGTGCTTGAGGCCGAAATTCATGGCGTGATACGCCCCGAAACTCGCGCCCATCGCGATGGTGTACGGGTGCTGGTTCTTGCTCCACATCAGCGGCAGCACCTCGTGATACAGATACTGGTCGTATTGCGTCTGACGCCACGCCCGATGCCCCGGGTGCGCGCCCCAGTTGTACCAGCTTTCGGTATCGACGCTATCGACACAATAAAACTGGAAATACCCGGCGTTAATCCAGTCGCTCAGGTGGTTCCACACCCCGCGGTCTTCCCACTCATAAAATTTGCCCTTCGAGGTCGGGAAGACCAAGACCTTGCTGCCCCCGTGCCCAAACACCAGCAAATCCATGTGCCGTTGCAACGATGGGCTGTACCACCGATGATGTTCTCTGTGCATCGCCCTGTTTCCTCCCCCAGTTCCAAATCGTGCCAAACCTTACATCGCCAACGCGAGGCGCACCGCCGCGCTGGCGTCGAGCACGCCCGCCCCTTGCCGTTCGCTGGGTTGGTGCCCCAGCGGTTGCGCGCTCTGGACGATGGCGCGCTTGAGCTGCGCGGGCGACAGCGTGGGGCGCGCCTCCAACATCAGCGCGGCCACCGCGCTGACCAGCGGCGCGGCCACCGACGTGCCATCGACGTGCTGGTGGTGCGTGTCTATGAGTTTATGCTGATAGGCGCGTGCCTGCAACGTACTCAGCAAATCTTCCAAATGGGCGGTGCCGAATAATTTTTCGACCGTGCGGTTTGCCCGCCCCGACTCGACCAATTTTCGCACCGGATGGTCGTGTTGGGCGGCCAAAAATGCCCCAATCCAAAACGCCTCCCACGCCACCGATGTCCCGGGCATGACCGGTGACGGAATCCAGCGCGCCGGTGCCACCACGTCCGGCTTGGCACTGCCGTCGTAGCCGAGGCCATAATTGTGCCCATACAACCGCCAATCGGCGCGGTTATCGGTGTTGTTGTCGTCGAGGCCGCCGACGGTGATGGCCTCGGCGCTGGTGGCGGGTGGGTACAGATAATTGACCGAGCGGTTGCCCGCGGCGGCCACCACCAATACGCCCGCCTCGGTCAGGCGGCGGATGACGGCGTGCAACGGGTGGTTGCCGTCGTAGCTGACGTAATCGCCGCCGACCGACAGATTGACGATGCGGATATTCAGGCGGGCGTGGTGCGCCAGCACCCACTCGAGGCCGCGCAAGATGTCGTCCTCTTTGACCCCGCCGCGAGGGTTGCTGATTTTGATTAACACCAGCTCGGCATGGGGCGCGATGCCGCGATAGCGCCCGCCGCTGGTCGCGCCGTCGCCACAGCCGATGACGCTGGTCATCATGCCGTGCCAGCTCGTGTAGAGCGATTTTTCGATCCGGCGCGGCTGGGTGATGCTGTCGGTGGTGGCATCGACATAAGCGCGCACCCGCCCGCGCAGGTCGCGGTGGTCATAAAACCCCGAGTCGATGAAGGCAATGGTCACCCCGCGCCCGCTGTAGTCGGGCGGGGCGGACACCCGCTGCGGGGTGGGCAGCAGGGTGGCCTCGCCCGCACGGGCGGCGGGGTAGTTGGAGGTGAGGACGGGCATGGTGCTCGCAGGTTCGGTGTTCGGACGGTCGTCGGGCGCGGTCACGGGGATGGGCAGGCGGCGCGGCAAGATGGACGCTTAGGCTTGGGTGTGGCTGTCTTTGGCCGGAGCCACCGCCAAGAAATCGTGCGAGAAGCGCTCGACGTAGCTGTTGCGCAAGAAGGCGATGCGCTCGGCGTCGGGGCTTGCGACGATGAGTCCGGCGTGGCGCGCCTTGTCCAGCCGCCAGATGACCTCGGGGTCATCGTAGGCCGAGAGGTCGGGCTGGTGCTGGCGCGCCAAGCACACCATCAACGCGCCGTGCAGGTTCTTGATGGGCGGGAGCTGGTACGCCTCGCCACGGATGGTCATCAATTCCAGCCGCGCCCACTCGCCCCACAGGTTGATGCCCCGCGTGTGCTCGATCAGGTCGGCGATGTGCGCGCCACCGACGCGGGCGGCGATTTCCAAGAAGTTGAATTGGCCATCGTGGTGCGCCTTGATGAACTCGGCGTGGGTCGGGCCGTGGGTGTGCCCCAGCGCTTGGATGACCTTGCGGTTGAAGGCGATGAGCGCCTGCGCCTCGGGGTGGTCGTCCGGCAGGCTGTAGGTCATGAACACGCCGCCGTCGTGGCTGACGTTGAGCGGCGGGCGGCCATAGCGCGACACGGTGGCGAACACCGTCTCGCCGTTGACGGTCATCGCATCGACGTGGTACACGTCGCCGGGCACGTATTGCTCTAGCACGCGGAACGATTGTTGGTCGCCCAGTTGCTCGATGAGCTGCCACAACTCGCCCTCGTTGGGCACGCGCTTGATGCCCATCGCACCGGCCTCGAGGCGCGGCTTGAGCACCCACGGGGCGGGCACGCGCCACGTCCACTCGCGCACGTCGTCGTGGTTGATGACCGGCGTAAATTGCGGCTCGGGCAGGCCAGCCGCCTTGATGGCCACGCGCATGGCCAATTTATCGCGGAACAGCTTGGTGGCGCTCAGCCCGGGGCCGGTCATGCGCATGTGCTCGCGCAAGAAGGCCGCCGTCTCCACGTCGTACTCGTCCAGCGGGATAATCCGGTCAATTTTGCGGGTGCGCGCCAAGTAGGCCACACCGTGGATGACATCGGTCAAGTTGGACAAATTGGGCATCAAGAACAATTCATCGATGGCTTCCCACGGCCACGGGTCGTGGCGCAATTTTTCCTCGGTCAGCAAAATGACGTGCGCGCCTTGCCGTTTGGCCTCGCGCAGCAGTTCTTCACCCTTGAAGTAGCTCGACATCGCCAACAAAATCGCCATCGGACACACCCCGTTTCATCACCACACCCTCACGACCGAACGGCCACGCCGAAAGGCGCGCCCCCGTGAGCGATAAATTGCGCGGTATTCTAACGAGTCATCGTCAAATCTTCAAAAGATGTTAATAAAGGGCACCGCTCACAGCAAACCCAAGCCGTATTTGCGTAGGGTCTTGTCCAGTTGCGCGCTCACCAACGCGAAGACCGGCTCGTTATCGTCGGTGCGCTCGTCGGCGCGCTCGCGCAACATGACCTGAAATTGCGGGTTGAAGGCGCGCAGGTCTTCATCGGGCAACAGCATCTCGTCATAGACGATGAGCCCAGCCAACACCAGCGGCACGTACACGTCCACGAACGAGATGCCCTCGAACCCGTCGGTCTCGATGCCGTGCTGGAATTTGGTCATCCATTGTTGCGCCAGCACCGCCATCTCCTCGCTGGTGCCCAGCTCGATGCCGGTGGCGACCTCGACCGTGACCATCGCCCAATACACCGTGTCGTGCAGCAGCGCGTCGAAAATCACATCGCGCACCATGGCGCGGCTCATGTAGCGCGCCACGCGCACATCCTCGGCCAGCGCGTTCAGCACCGCCTCTAGCCAGCGCAAGCGCAACGGTTGGCGCTGGTGTGGGTATTGGTTGATGATGGGCAAGACCTCGTAATCGCGTTGGGGCAGGTAGGTGCGCCCATACGACATTTGGCCGGTGCAGGCATATTCCAAGACGTTGGTCAGCGCCCGCCCAATCAGCATGGCCTCGATCGGCTTGAGCGGGTAGCCCGCCTGCTCGAAACGTTGTTGGGCTTTCTCGGTCAGCGGTGCCAGCATCTTCACGCGGTCGATGCTGGGCAGGGCGTGCTGGGTCAAGTCGTCTTTGAAGCGCTCCAGCAAAACCAAGGGGTCTTCGCGCAGGTCGGCATACGTCCACAACGTGCGATATTCCGGCTTCAAATCGACCACCTCGCCGAGGCCGCCGGGCTCCAGCATCACGGTCGGCTGCAAGGTGGCCTCGCCGGTCAAAACCGATTTTTTGCCCCCGACGTAGCGCAGCTTGCCGAGGTTTTCCAGCGTCTTGCGCGTCTCGGGGCGCAGGCCGTCCAAATAGAGCGGCGCGCCGCCGCTGGGCGCACGCACGCGCTCGCCGCGCTCCAGCGCCTTGATGGAGACGATGGTGAGCGTCAGGCGCACCGCCCCCGGGGCGGTATCGGGCAATGACACGACCGGCAAGACCACCATCCCGACCTCGCCCGCCAGCATCCCGACCCCGATGCGGAGCATCTTGGCGCTGAATTGCCCGCGCTTGCCGACCGAGTCAACCGCCGGTAAGCCCAGCGTCACCACCAGCTCGACCGGCGCATCGACCGCGCTTTGCAACAGCAAAATCGTCCGAAACGACTTGCCGACCCGCACGACCGACGGCAGGCAGGCCGCCACGACCTGCACCAACCCCAAATCGAGGCGTTCGGCGAGGCGTTCGGCGGTGGTGATGTGCCCCAGCACATCGGGGTACAACGATTCTTTGGCCATCTGCAATAAACTCGCTCTCGCTATCATTTTGTCTTTGCGTGACGAAAATTATAACGCACGCCCAATCTGAAATAAAATCGGGGGCACGAGGCGGTTCCGCGTCCCCTCATCCCCCACACACCTGTAGGGGCGCAGCGCCCGCCGCTCTGGTTCCGCGTCCCCTCATCCCCCCGCCCCCTTCTCCCACTGACGGGGCGAAGGGGGTGCAGAACAGGTAGGGACGTGGCCTGCCACGTCCGCCACATCCGAGGCTCTGGTTTTGCTCCCCTCATCCCCACACGCCTGTAGGGGCGCAGCGCCCGCCGCTCTGGTTTTGCTCCCCTCGCCCAAAAATTGGGAGAGGGGCTGGGGGTGAGGGACTCTCACGGCGCGGGGCGCACCACCACCCCCGATACGTCGAGGCCGCGACAGGCCAACACCGGCGAGGTCAGCAAGGTCGGGCAGGGCGGCTCCCCGACCGTCAAACGCACCACCGCGTACC
>JALONY010000066.1 GCA_025454715.1 Anaerolineae bacterium | reverse complement strand
CACGCCAATCAGCACCGCCCAGACGCCCAACGCCAGCTCTCGCCAGCCCAACAGCCACCCGCCAGCCAGCAACCACGGGTAAACCAAGCTGGTCGCGCCCGAGGTCGCCGGGTCGCCCGCCACATACACGAACGGCTGGCCGGTCGCGGCTTGTTTGGCATATTGAAAGTGGATATAGGCATCATCGACCGGCATCAACGGCCAGCCGTCGGCACCGCGTGCCGCGCCCGCCAACATCGCGCTCACCATGCCCGCCGCCAGCAGCAGCAAACCGAAACGCCCCCACACTTCGCCCAAGACTCGCCGCATGGTCATTCCAAAAACGGGTCGGTAAACACGTCCATCATGAAGCGCACATCCTCGCACAGCGGGTACAAGACTGGGCAGGTCGCGCCCGCGTCCACGTAATCGCCGACCTTGGCGCGCACCTCCCGCGGCGACCCCGCCGCCATCACCGCCTGTATCACCTCATCCGGCACGCGCCGGTACGCCGCCTGAAAGCCCGACTCCGCCACCACCCGCCCGAACTCGTCCAACAAGTCTTGTGTGACCCCGTTGGCGCGCATCAAGGCCGGTTGCGACATCAGCGCGCCCGCCACGAATCGGCGTGCCACATCCATCGCCTGCTCACGGTCACGGCTGACCGCGCACGCAATCAACTGCGGGCGGTCAACCCGCTCCAGCCCACGCCCCGACAAGCGCGCCCCGCGTTGCAGCTCTTCCAGCGCGGGGCGGGTGTAGGCCGGTGTAACCAGATAATTCATCAGCACCCCGTCGGCCACCTCACCGGCCAGCGCCATCGAGGCGGGCGCGGTCACCCCGAAGTAAATCGGGATTTTGCGCGGCTCGCGCCGTTGCGGGTGCATCTCTAGGCGCGCATCCAACAAGCGCACCACCTGCCCGCGCCGCGTCACGGGGTCTCCGGCGAACAACGCCCGCAGAGCCGTCGTCACCTCGCGCATCGCCAGCAACGGCTTATCGCGCTCCACCCCGACCTGCCGCGCACCGGCCTCCGTCCACCCGCCCAAGCCCAGCATCACGCGGTCAGGCGCGAGGTCGTCCAACGTCATCAGCGCCGTGGCCATCACCGCCGCGTTGCGCGTCCACGGGTCGAGCACCGCGCACCCCAAGCGCACGCGGGTCGTCGCGGCGGCGAACGCGCCCAACGTCACCAGCGCGTCGCGGCTCAGCACCTGCTCGGCCTGCCACACCATCTCGAACCCGCGCAATTCGGCATACTGCGCCAGCCGGATGGCGTCCGAGGTCGGGATGTCCTCGGTCAGATAAACGCCCAGTCTGCGAAACGTCATCCGCTGTGCTCACTGCGTTCCAGCTTGTCCAACACCAGCTCGAACGCCTCGGACAAGGTCGTCTGGCGCGGGATTTCATGCCCAATCATCACCCGATACAGCTCGTGGATGTCCTCCGGCGTGTCCAAGTCCAGCTTCAGCCGCTCCGAGGCGTACTCGAACACCGGCACGCCTTTGGCCTCGGCCTGCTCCCGATGGCGCGCAAAGCTCCCCACCCCATAGTCGTACATCATCAAGCCGGGCGGGCGCACCAGCAGCGCGTTCGTCCCGTCGCGGTGCCGGTCGGTCGCCAGCACCACCGCAGAGTCGTGCTGCCCCGCCGCCCGCACCAACCCGACCACGTCCGAGGCCTCCAGCAAAGCGAGGTCGGCAGGTAATATCAACACCGAGTCCACCTTCCACGCCATCAAGAGCTGAGTAGCGCGCATCAAGGCGGGGTTCAAGGCCGGTTGGCCGCTTTCTTGCACCGTCTTGGCGCCATACTCGCGGGCGATGCCCAGCACCCGCGTATCGCGGCTGATGACCAGCACCTCGGTGACTTGGGGCACCTCTTTCAAGACGCGCAAAATGCGCTTCAGGTTGCCCTCGGCAAAGCGCACGCGCTGTTCAGAGGTCAGGGCGTCGGCAAGGCGGCTCTTGGCGAGGCTGAGCGGCTTGACCGGCAGCACCACCCACGCGCTCACGCCCCGCCCCCGTTCTCCAGCCACGCCAGCAGCTCACGCGCCACCCGCACCCGCGCCGCGTCATCGCTCATCAGCGTGTCCGCCCGCAGCACGTCCAGCCCGCCCGCCGCGAACGGCGGGTTGCGCGTGTCATCGACGAAGCCGGTCAACAACTCGCCATAAAACCCTGCCACCGCCTCCGCGCCGACCGGATAGCCCAGCTCACCCATCAGCTTGGCCGCGGGGCCTTTCACCGCCGCCCCGCCGAGGATGGGGGTCATCGCCACCCGCGGCACCGCACGCGCCATCAAACGGGCGCGCAGGTCGCCCACCGCCAGCATCGGCGCCACCGACAACCACGGGTTGGACGGCGCGAACACCAGCGCGTCGCTCTCGTCAATCGCAGCGGCCACCTCGGGCGACACCCGCGCCCGCTCCGCCCCGTCATACAGCAAACAGCGTACCGTCGGTTGCCAACGGTACCGCACGAAATACTCTTGAAACGACAGCCAGCCGCGCTCGACCGTCTCGACCCGCGTCGGCACGCTGTCGTCCGTCACCGGCAACAAGCGATGCGCCATGCCCAAGCGCTGGCGCAAAACGTCGGTTATCTCGGTCAGGCGTGCCCCTTCGCTCAGGGCGTGCGTCCGCCACAAGTGCGTCGCGAGGTCTTTATCCCCCAGCTTGAACCACGTTTGCCCGCCGTCGGGGTCGAGGGTTCGCAACGCCTCGAGCATGTGCGTGCTCTCGCCCTCCACGCCCCAGCCTTGGGCACGGTCAACCCGCCCCGACAAGGTGTACATCACCGTGTCGCTATCGGGGCAAATCTTCAATCCCAAATGCCAAAAATCATCCCCGACGTTGACGACGATCGTCAACCGCTCGGGCGGCAGCACCTGCGCCAGACCATACGCCAAGCGCGCTCCCCCCACCCCGCCGACGAACACCGTCACGCGGTACTGCTCTCTCAACGCCACAAGACCACCTCCTCCAGCGGTTTGCGGGTCTTCGTGCGCTCTTGCGCCGGATATCCGAGGGTAATCACCCCCTGCGGCTCCCAATCGGGCGGCAAGCTCAACGCCGCCCGAACCACCTCCGGGCAAAACAAGGGCGCGCACATCCAGCACGCCCCCAACCCCAGCGCGTGCGCGGCCAACAGCAGGTTTTGCCCCGCCATCGCCGTGCTCTGCGCCGCCATCACCCACTCGAGGTGAGCGCGCCGCGCATCGGGGTACACATCCATTTCGACCATCGACAAGCACAACACAATCAGCACGGGCGCGGCGGTCAGGCGGTCATAGCTTCGGGCGGCATCGGCCTCGATCACCTCGGCGGGCGCGCCGTCACGGGTCAAATCCGCACGCAAACGCGCCCCCATCGCCTCGGCCAGCCCTCGCTTGGCCTCGGCCTCGCGGATGACCGCGAACCGCCACGGCTGGCGGTTGTGCGCCGACGGCGCATACACCGCCGCCGCCAACACCTCGCGCAGCACGTCTTCGGGCACCGGCTCTGGCCGATAGCGGCGCAATGACCGCCGTCCACGCAGCAGCTCACGCCACCCATCCCTGACCGTTCCGTCCACCCCGCCTCCTCAGCGATACATATCCTGTTCGGGCGGTCGCACGAGGTCGGTCGCCCGCCCCGTCTCACCCACATGCGCCAAACCGCGCACCAGCACCACCGGGCGGCCTTCCGCGCCCTCGCCCGTCACCAAGTGTGCCGCAGACGCAATCAAATCGGCATAGCCAGACAGGGTGATTTTCAGCACCCGCCCATACAGGTCGGGCTGGCCGCGCAAATCGAGCAACGCCACCACCCCCGATACCCCAATCGCCACGCCCACGTTGCCCATCCGAAACGGGCGACCGTGCGTGTCGGTGATGACCACCCCCAGCCTAACCCCAAAATGCGCCTCCAGCTTCTGGCGCAAGGCATCGGCGCTGGCGTCGGGGTCAAGCGGCAACAGCAGCGCGGTCTCTTCACCGTCCGCCACGTTGCTCTGGTCAATGCCCGCGTTGGCGCTGGTAAACCCCAGACGATGCGTGGTGACCAAAACATGCTTGCCCACCCGCGACACCCCGCGGCTCTCGTCCAGCACCAATTGCACCATGCGCGGGTCTTTGCCGGTGCGCCCCGCGAGGTCGTGCGCCTCGGCGCTCGGCTGCACCGTGCCCAACCGCACGAAACGCCCCTCGCTCTTGGAGATGATTTTGGACGACACCACCAACACATCGCCGTCCAACAAGCGCACCTCCGCCGCTGCCAACGCCCCACCAATCAACCCAGCGAGGTCGTCACCGGCCTGCACCAACGGCAAGCCCGGCACCGGCCAGACGGTCAAGCCCCCTTGCATCACAACTCGGGCTCGATTCCCGTGATGCGGATGCCCGCACCCTTCACCTTGTACGCACGGTTGATGTACAACAGCACCGGCGTCAACGCCTCGACCGCCACCGCATTGGCCAACGACCCCGCATCGAGGCCGCGCATCCCCGCCGCCTCGACCAGCCGAATCACCTCGGCCTTGGCCACCGCGTCGTCCCCGCACACCAACACATCGCAATCGACCTCGGCGCTCGGGTCTTTAATCTTCTCGGCGCTCACGTTTTGGAACGCGGCCACCACGCGCACCGCGTCGCCCAGCAACGCCTGTGCTTCCAATGCCGCCGATTTGCCCTCCGGCACATTCACGCGGCGCACGTCCGGCGGTGCCAGCGGCACGGTCAAATCGACCAACACCTTGCCGCGCAACACATCGCGCACGCTCTCCAGCGTGCTGCGGTGCGCGCCATACGGCACCGACAACACCACGATATCGGCCTCGGCAGCCGCGCTGTAGTTGTCCGTGCCGCTCAGGTAATCGCCGTCCAAGGCAGAGTTGAGCTCCACGCATTTCTCCATCGCCTTGCCGGCATCACGGCTCCCAATCAAGACCCGATAGCCGCGTAGCGCCCAACGCACCGCCAAGCCGCTACCCTCTTTGCCCGTGCCACCCAGCACGGCCACCGTCATCATCAAGCTATCGGTCTCACCCATGAGCCTTTGTCCTTTAAGTGCGCTGAAACGCCAAAATACGCCTTTATTATAAATCGTCTGGGCAGCATTTCGACCATCAATGGTTCACTCGCTCGGTAACGGGCGATACAGGTCTTGGAGTTGGCCAGCACGCTCGAAATGCGCCCACGTCGTGCGGATGAAATGCACCCGCCGCCCCGATGAGTTGCGGATTGGGGGCACTTTCTCCGTCAAGTTGCCCAGCGCCAAGCGATAATACACCTCGTCGGCACGCGGGTGGTCGTGCTCGTCGGGCAGTAACCAACGCCGGTACACCAGCTCGACCCCCACCACGCGCCCATACCAACACACCGCCCCGCCCCGCCGGTTCACCACCTTGCTCAGGTACACGCCCAACACATCGGCCTGCACCCCCAACGGCATCCGCTCATACGGGATGCGGTACCACCCCTCGGCGCGCAGCACCGCGAGGTCACGCGGTCGGTTAATCACCCCAATCAACACGCGGTCGTCGGGGTCATACGTCATCCGGCGTCATCCCCAAACAACATCTGCTCCAGCGCCCGCATCTCGTTGTGCACGTCGTCGCGCTCGCGGCACATCTCGCGGTAATGCAGCTTGTCGGCATCGCTCATCTTGTCGAGGCTGATGCCCCGCGAGGCCAAAAATGCGTCGATTCGCTCGTCGATGGCCTCGTAGGCCGCCACCAACGCTTGATACCGTGCGAGGTCGGCGCTCAAATCCGCGTCGCTCATGCCGCCCCCTCTGGCCGGTCGAGGTTCTCGGTCGAGGCCACCACGTACAACGGCCTGCCCCGCGCCTCGTCATAGGTGCGCGCCACATATTGCCCCAGCACGAACAAGAAGAACAATTGGAAGCTCCCCAACATCAGCAACAACACGATGGTCGTGGCCTGCCCGCCGAAGAAGTCGGGGCCATACACCAACCGCAACAACGCAAATATCGGAATCGCCAGCACCGCCAATACGCCCAGCACGAAACTGACGTAAATCATGATTTGCAGCGGAAAATAGCTGAAGCCCGTCACCGCGTCCCACGCAAAGCGGATCATCTTCCGCAACGGGTACTTGGTCTCACCAATCGTGCGCGCCTCGCGCACATAATTCACACCGGTCTGCTTGAACCCCACCCAGCTCGTCATCCCGCGGATGAAGCGGTTGTGCTCGCGCATCGTCCGCAGCACCTTCACAACCTTCTCGTCCATCAGCCGAAAGTCGCCCGTATCCAGCGGGATGCTCACATCGGTAATGCGGTAAATCACGCGGTAAAACAATTTCGCCGTCATCTGCTTGAACCACGTCTCGCCCTTGCGCTCGGCGCGCACCGCGTAGACGACCTCATAACCGGCCTTCCACCGCTCGGCCATCTCGAGGATGACCTCAGGCGGGTCTTGCAAGTCGGCGTCAATCAGCACCACCGCCCGCCCATCGGCATAATCGATGCCTGCCGTCACCGCGATTTGGTGCCCAAAATTGCGCGCAAAATTCACGATTTTCACCCGTGGGTCTTGCGCCGCCGCCTCGCGCATCTCGCGCAACGAATCATCGCGGCTGCCATCGTTGACCAAGACCAGCTCCCACGGCTCGCCCGTCGTGTCCATCACCCGCTTGATTTCGGCATACAGGCGCGGGATGTTGCCTTGCTCGTTATAAACCGGCGCAACGATTGAATAAGTGGGTCTCACGAGGTTCATCGAGGTTCCTTCAGCAACACGACACCGAAAAGGGTCGATAAGTGGTCTGTTCTATCCAGACACTAGACATACACACAGGTTACGAGACTCCCTCACCCACCATCGCCTGCATCGGCAAAACCAAGCGGAAAGTACTGCCTTCCCCCACGCGGCTTTCCACTTCCACCCGCCCGCGGTGCGCCTCCACGATCAATTTTACCTTCGCCAGCCCCAGCCCCATCCCCGCCTGCGTCGAGCGCGCCGGATCGACCCGATAAAACCGATCGAAAATGTACGGCAAATGCTCTGGGTCGATGCCGCTGCCGGTATCGCGCACCTCCAAGACCGCCATCGCGTGCTCTTGGCGCGTCGCCACCATCACGTACCCCCCCGCAGGGGTATAGCGCACCGCGTTATCGACCAACGCCGCCGCCGCGTTGCCCAGCTCCACCGCGTCGGCAGGAACCACCAAATCGACCTGCGCCACATCGCACGTCAGCCACACCCGCCGCTCCGAGGCCGCCGCCCGAAACCGCTCGACCACGCTCTTGGCCACGAAGTTGACATCGGTGCGCGCCATCAAGAAATCCAGCCGCTCCAGCCGCTCCATGTCCAGCAAATCCTCGACGATTTGCTGCAAGCGCTTGGCCCATTGGTTCAGGTCGGTCAGGTTGCGCTGGATGAGGTACATGCCGGTCAAGAGCGTCGTCACCGGCGTCCGCAAATCGTGCGAGGCCGCGTGCAAAAACTCGCGCAACATCTCCACCCGCTCACGCGCCAACGTCAATTGGAGGGCGTGTTGCTCGGCGCGCAAGCGCTCGCTCACGTCGCGGATGGTCGTCAGTACCGCCGCCTGCCGGTCGAGCACGATTTGGGTGCTGCCCACCTCAATCGGGAAAATCGTGCCGTCGGCACGCCGCGCCGACCCCTGCTGAATCTGCCCGCCGCCCGCAGAATCGTACATCAGCGGAGCCTCCAATATCACGAACCGCTTTAGCTCCTCGCCCACCAACGCCGCACGCTCACACCCGAACATCACCTCGCACGAGCGGTTGACATCCACGATGTCCCCATCGACATGCACGAAAATCGCCTCGAGCGTGGCATCGAACAACTCGTGATAGCGGCGGCGGCTCTCGGTCAGCTCAGCGATGCTGGCGGCGCGCTCCATCGCATATTGCAACGCCCGCTCCAACAGCGCCGCGTCGGCGCGCCCTTTCATCAGGTAATCCTGCGCCCCGTTCTTGACGGCCTCTAGCCCGATTTGCGCGTCCTCATACCCCGACAAAATCACCACCGGCACATGCGGGTCTACCTCGCGCACGCGCCGCAACGTGTCCAGCCCCCGCGAGTCGGGCAACGACAAATCCAGCAACACCACATCGTATTGCCCGCCCACCAACAACCGCTCGACGGCGTGCGCCACCCGCTGCACGTGGTCAATCTCGAAGCGCAAGCTGGTCTGCATCAGCTCGGCGCGCAACAACAGCGCGTCAGCCGCCATATCCTCGACCAACAACAGCCGAATGTTTCGCCCCATGCTCATGCGCTCCCTTTTCGTATCGGCTGCGTCGGCGAGGTATCGTCGGTCGGGATGGTGAACCAAAAGCTCGACCCCTCACCCACCACCGACTCGACCCCCAAACGCCCACCCCAATTTTCAACGATTCGGCGGCAGAGCGCCAGACCGATACCCGTCCCCGGGTATTCCTCGCGGGTGTGCAACCGCTGAAAAATCTGAAAGATACGCCGCTGGTTCTCGACCGCGATGCCGATGCCGTTGTCCTTGACCTCGAAGCGCCACCCCCCCGCCATCCGCTTGGCCGTCACCTGCACCCGCGGCACCCGCGCCATATCCTGAAACTTGACCGCGTTATTGACGAGGTTCTGCAACACCTGAAGCAGTTGGGTCGGGTCGGCCACCACCCGCGGCAATTCCCCCCACGTCAGTTCCGCGCCCGCCTGCTCCAACGCCCCGCGCAAATCGCGGTTCACCAACAGCATCAGCCCGTTGGCATCCACCTCTTGCGGCTCACGCTTCTGCCGCCCCACCCGCGCATACGCCAACAGGTCGGTCACCAGCGTCTGCATCCGCCCCGCCGCGTCCCGCGCCTGCACGATGCAATCCAGCACCAACGGGTCGAGGTCTTTATCGCCCTGCCGTAGCGCGAGGTTCAAGAAGCCCGACACACTGCGTATCGGCTCCTTCAAGTCATGAGAGGCCACATAGGCGAACTGCTCCAGCTCGGCGTTCGACCGTTCGAGGTCTCCCGCATAGCCCGACATCTTCGACAGCATCAAGGCTTGCTCGGTCACGTCGATGAACAAAGCGACGCGCTCGGCCTCGCCCTCGCCCAGCCCCTCGTCCACCGGCGTGAAGAAGCCCTCCAGCGACACGCCCAAATAGCTGAAGCGGATGTTTTGCCCCTCGGCCATCGCCTCGGCAAACGTCTTGCCGCCCAGCACCCCCTGAAACATCTCGTCCAACGTCTTGCCGACCAACTGCCCCGCCGTCAGGTGTAAGCGCGCCAGCCCCCGCCCGTCGGCATAGACCACCCGCCCCTGCCCGTCCACACGGCACAACAAGGCCGGCAAATGCGCCACCAATGACCGCAAATCGGTCTCAGCCCGCCGCCGCTGGCGTATCTCACCCGCCAGCTCGCGGTTGGTGCGCTCCAGTTGCCGCCGCACCGCCGCCGCATCGCGCTGAGTCCGGCTGATGCTCAACATCACCATGCCGAAAATGGACGCCCCGACGAAAAACACGATCGAGTCCGACACCCAACGTTGGAGGGTGTCGAGATAGCCGAAGCTCAGCGCGGCATCCCCACTGCGCGAGAGCGTCATCCACAACCCCGACGCCGAGCTGATGAGCGCCACCAACACCCCCGCCCGAAACGAGTACGCATACGACGCATACACCACCGCCGCCAACGCCCCCTGATAGGCGAAGTCCATCACCCCAGCCCCCGCCGCCGACGCCAACAAAAACGCCGTCATCAGGCCGAACAGCAACACCGCATTGGCCACCCGCACCACGCGGTACTGCGCCAGCAGGTAGGCCAAGCCGCCCATCCCGCCCAAAAACAACAAAATCCCAATCCGAAAAGACGCCAATTGAAAAAAGAAAACTTGGATGATCATCAACGCGACGGCCAGAACCACCACCAACAACGCCGCAATCTGCACGCTGTGCCGGTTCACCCATGGCGCATCATCCGGCGACATCACTTGCTGAAACCGCCCGATACCCATGCCCTTCATCTGCCGCCCTCCTCACCCCACCGATAGACCATCGGGTTGCCGTCATGCCTTGCCCACGGTATCATCGGATCATGATTCATCGCCCCACAAAAGAGGTTCTCATGCCCATCGACACCGCACTGTTTCGCAACACCCTCGCGCAGTGGGCGTCCGGCGTCACGGTCGTCACCACCACCCACGACGGCCAACCTTACGGCATGACCGCCAGCTCGTTCTCCAGCGTCAGCATGACCCCGCCACTCATCCTCGTCTGCGTGGCTCACCGCGCCAACCTGCACCAGCACATCCTCGCCTCGGGCGTGTTCGGCGTCCACATCTTGTCCGACCAGCAAACCGACCTCGGGCGCTTGTTCGCCGGCCAAATGCCCGACATTACCGACCGCTTCGCCGCCGTGCCCCACCATCTCGGGCAGACCGGCAGCCCCATTTTCGAGCACGCGCTGGCGTGGATGGACTGCCGCGTCCACCAAGCCGTCGAAGCCGGTGACCACACCGTGTTCATCGGCGAAATCCTCGACGCAGGTGCCAACGACGGCCACCCCATCCTCTATTATAACCGCCGCTGGGGTCACTTCAGCGAGTGACGCCCAGCGGCCAAAACCACCCAGCGCCACCCGCCAACCACCACGCCTCAGCGCCCAGCCGCCGCCATCGCCGCCCCGATAATGCCCGAGTCGTTGAAGAACTGCGCGGGCACCACCTCGGTATTGAGCGTGAAGAACGGGAAGAACTTCTCGTGACGCTTGCTCACGCCCCCACCGAAGATGAACAGGTCGGGCGAGAAGATGAACTCGAGGTGCATCAAGAATTCGTTGACCCGCTTAGCCCACTGGCTCCACGTCAGGTCTTTCTCGTCCTTGATGCGCGCCGCGGCACGCGCCTCGGCCTCTTTGCCCTTCAGGTGCAAATGCCCAAACTCGGTATTGGGAACCAGCTTGCCGTCCAAAAACACCGCGCTGCCGATGCCCGTCCCGAACGTGAGCAAAATCACGAGGCCGTTACGCCCCTTGCCCGCCCCGAACGTCATCTCGGCCACGCCCGCCGCGTCCGCGTCGTTGAGCACCACGAACGGCATCCCGACCGTCTCTTGAAATAAGGTCTGCCCGTCCGTCCCAATCCACGATTTATCCACGTTGGCCGCGCTGTGCATCACCCCGCGCTTGACGATGGCCGGAAACGTGCACCCGACCGCGCCCGAATACCCCAACATCTCGACCAATTGCTTGACCGCGCCCGCCACCGCCTCGGGCGTGGACGGTTGCGGGGTGTCCACCCGCATCCGCTCGCTCACCAGCGCCGCGCTCTCCGTATCGACCACCGCGCCCTTAATGCCCGAACCGCCGATGTCGATGCCCAAAACCTCACCCATGACCCACTGTCCTCCTCATCGCTGACCATGCCGCGCAATCGGTTCCATGAGCGCCCATTATGCCGCACTTACGCCGCTTTGCCCAATCATGGCTTCGGGCGGTGCGCGGTAAACAGCAACTTGCCCACCTGTTGCAACGCCTTCACCGTCTCCGCGTCCAAACGTGCCCGCTTCTCGCGGTCTTCCAACAGCGACTGAATGACCGGCAAGAAATCGGGGTCATTCAGCTCACCGAAGTCGGCGATGATTTGCAGGGTGGCCGCCTTGCTAATCTCGTCTTCTTGCCACAGCAAATCGTCCAGCCGTCCCATCAAATAGTTGAAAATGCGTTTCTGGTTGCTCGCCATCCGTGCCTCACTCCACGCGCACAAGGTACAATCACCCAGCCCGACGAAGGTGCGGGTTCAGCGGTGTTTGCGCTTCATTTTAGGGTATGCTAAAGACACATATCCGTAAAGACAGGGGGTTCCTCATGACCAATTTTTTGGTTACCGTGCTCGGGTTGCCCGACTTTCCCGCCATCCGTGAGGTCAATGTGCGCTCCGGTGCATCGGTCAACCGTGAGCTGTTGTTCAAGGTCACGCTGGGCTCACGCGGCACGGTCGAGGCCGTCGAACCCGACAGCGACAAGCAAGGCAAGGACGGCAAGACCTACCACTGGTTCAAGGTCAAGTTTTTCGATGGGCGCACCGGTTTCGTCCGCGATGACCTGATCGAAATCGAGGGTGACGGCACCGCCTACGGCTACGGCTTCATCCCGACCCGCACCGTGGCCTTCAAGCTCACCCGCCAAGCCGTCCAGCCCGCCGCCCCAGCACCAGAACCTGCCGCCCCCGCGCAACCGGTCACGACCACCCCGACCACCACCGCTCAACCTGCCGCCAACCCATTCGCCAACGCCAGCATCGGCTCGACCGCCCCCGCCCAACCGGTCACGACCACCGCCCCAGCCCCCGCACAACCAGCACAACCCGTCACCCCAGCACC
>JALONY010000065.1 GCA_025454715.1 Anaerolineae bacterium | reverse complement strand
GCGGCCACCCGCGCCGCCTTAAGCGCTCTGAATGGCTTGATTGTGCCGCATGACTATCAAGATGTGGCGGCGTTGGTGGCCAAAGCGACGTTGGAATTGCTGGAGGCGACACAAGCCTTGATGCACAACGACGATACCAAAGCCTTTGACGCGATCGAACGCGCCGATGAATTCATTGGCGGGGTGTTCGAGATTGTCGATAGCGAACTGGATGACGACGAAGCATGAGGACGTATCACGAGCTGGCCGATGTGGCGGTGGTGGGCGCGGGCGCGGCAGGGCTGATGGCCGCGTGTTGGGCGGCGCGCAGCAACCCCGCGTTGCGCGTGGTCGCCCTCGATGGCGCGGTCAAGCTGGGCGCGAAAATTTTGGTGGCGGGCGGTGGGCGGTGCAACGTCACCCATGACGAAGTGGATGAGCGCGCCTATGCGGGCAGCACCCGCCCGGCCATCCGTAAGGTGCTCAAGCGGTTCGACGTGCCGGAGACGGTCGCGTTTTTCGAGGACTTGGGCGTGCCGCTCAAGCGTGAGCCCAACGGCAAGCTGTTCCCCGTCACCGACCAAGCGCGCACGGTGTTGGAGGCGTTGTTGCGGTCGGTCGAGCAGGCCGGTGCGCGCATTTGGCACCCGCGCCGCGTCGATGCGATTGAGCGCGAGGGCGAGGGGTTCTTGGTGCGCGGGGCGTGGGGCGAATTGCCCGCCCGCCGCGTGATTTTGGCGACCGGCGGCAAGAGCTTGCCCAAGTCGGGGTCGGACGGGGCGGGCTATGGCTTCGCCCAAGCGCTCGGCCACAGCCTGACGCCGCGCATCACCCCATCGCTGGTGCCGCTGATGTTGCCCAAGGGGCATGTGCTGACCGAACTATCGGGCTTGAGCGCCGACGTGCGCTTGACCCTGAGCGATGGGCGCGGCAAGGCGCTGGTGAGCTTCGAGAACGCGCTGTTGTGCACGCATTTCGGCCTGAGCGGCCCCGCCGCGCTCGACATCAGCCGCTATGTGCTGGCGGCGATGGCCGATGACCCACAGGCGACGTTGAGCGCGTGTTGGCTCCCCGATTTGACGACGGAGACGGTGGATGCGGCCTTGTTGGGGGCGGGCAAAACCGGCTTGGTGCGCTGGGTGGGCGGGCGCTTGCCGGAGCGCTTGACGCGCACCCTCGCAGGTGAGGCCGGTATCGACCCGTCCGCGCCGTTGAACGCCCTGACCCGCCCGCAGCGCCAAGCGCTGGGGCGCACGCTGACGGCGTACCCGTTGCCGGTGACGGGCGACCGTGGCTATACCTATGCCGAGGTCACGGCGGGCGGCGTGCCGCTGAGCGAAATCGACCTGAAGACGATGGAGTCCCGTTTGTGCTCGGGACTCCATGTGTGCGGTGAGATTTGCGATGTGGACGGGCAAATCGGCGGCTACAACTTTCAGTGGGCGTGGGCGTCGGGCTATGTGGCCGGCCTGAGCGCTGCCCACGCGCTCTAGTCGGCGCTGGGGGCGGGCTTGGCCTCTGGCGCGGCCTGCCCAAACGACAAGCGCGGGTTGGGCTTCCACCCGAAGCGGCGCACCAGTAGCCACGACGGCAAGGCCAAGCCCAAGAAAATCAGCGCGTTGATGAGCGAGGGCAAGACCGAGGTGCGCTCGGCGATTTCGACCACCAGCATGGGCCCTGCCAGCAGCGTACCGGCGATGATGCCGAGGCTTTGGGCGGACGAGGTCAGGCCGACCACCGCGCCACGGGCGTTGTCGGGCGCGGCGTAGGTCACGAGGGTTTGCAAGGGCGGCATCATGATGCCGGTGCCCATGGCGAAGCTCATGGCACCGACGACGGCCACCCACGGCAGGGCGTCTTGGCCGAACAAGGCCAGCGAGAACGGCATGGCCAGCAAGAAATACCACATCTGCGCGTGCCGCCCAAGACCAGCGGTGCCTCGCCATAGCGGCGCAGCAAGCGGCGCAACAGCAACGTTTGGGTCAGGGTTTGGCCGAGGCCGACCGCGCCCAATAGCAAGCCGACCCCGAGGTTGACGGTGCCCTCGTCTTTTCCTGCGAACAGGATGTCTTGGCCATAAAACGCCAGCGTGGATTGCACGACGCCGAGGCCGAAACTGCCCAACGCGGTAATCAGCAAGACGTTGAGCACGGTGGCGTTGGACAACATGGCCTTGAAGCTGAGCGGGGCGCTGGCGCGGTTGGCGATGCGCTCCTCGGCGGTCAGCGTCTCGTTGAGGGTGAATTGGGTCATGATGGTCGGGATGAGGGTGACGATGGCCGCGGCCAAGAACACGCCTTGTTGGCCGATGATGGCGGCCAGCGCCCCACCGAGGCTGGGGCCGATGATGAAGCCGACGCCGAACACCGCGAAAATGAGGCCGATGGCTTGCGTGCGCTTCTCACGCGGGGTGATGTCGATGATGTAGGCTTGGGCGACGATGATGTTGCCGCCGGTGATGCCGTCGAGGATGCGCGAGGCGAACAGCATCGCGATGCTGGGCGAAAAGGCGATCATCAAGTAGCTGATGACCGTGCCGATTTGGCTGATGAGCAAAATCGGCACGCGCCCGTAGCGGTCACTCCAGCGCCCCAAATAGGGGCCCGCGATGAACTGGGCAATGAAGAAGGCGGCTTGCAGCAAGGGGGCGGTTTCTTTGGGCATCCCGAGCTGGTTGGTGGCGTAGAGGGTGAGGACGGGCAGGATCATCGACGCGCCCAACAACTGGGCAAACACGATGGCTAGGATCGTGACCAAACGGCGGTCGAGGCCTTGGGGGGCGGCTTGGGACATGAGCGAAGGCTTTCCACTGTCTTGCATTGGCGAGAAACGGGCGCACGACTGCGCCGATGAAGTGTAGTGTAGCCCCAAACGTTGGGGGATTGGCGCTATTGGTCTTAGGGGGCGGCGACTCAAAAAGGCGACCGGTCGGGTCGCCTTTTGAGGGTATCGTGCGCGATGGAGGGCTAGAGCTGTGCCAGCGCCAAGGGGGTGGTGGTCGGTGTCGGGCTACCGCCCATCGGCTCGACCGAGATGCCCAACCCTGCGAAGGCGTCGAGGGCGTCGGCTGCGCTGAACATCAGGGTTGCGCGCCCGTCGTTATCGACGGTGAAGGTGCCCGCGCTGATGGGGTTGCCTTGCTCGTCAATCAGCCAGAGCTGATAGGTGCGGGTGTCGTCGAGGCTGGGCAGGCTGTGGGTGAACATCACGCCCTCGGCTTGGCCGGGCTCCCACATCACCATGGCGCGCATTTCGCCATCGTCGTCCATCAATTCGGCCTTTGCGCCGCTGACCATCAGGGTCATGGCCTCGTTCATCTCGGCTTGCTTGATTTGCTCGATTTGCGCCAATTGGGCGTCGGACTGGGCTTGCAGGCTGGCCACTTGCTCGGCGGATTGGCGCTCGAGGTCGGCTTGGCGGGCGCGCAGGCTGTTGACCTCCGACATCCAATACACGTTCATGAACAGCAGGACGGCGGCAGCGGCACCCGCCACCCACGCAACCCACGGGGTGCGGGCGCGGGCTGTGGGGGGCTGCACGGGTGGTGAGACCACCTTGGGGAGGGCTTGCAAGGTCGGTGCGGGTGGGCGGACGGGCTGGGTGCGCTGGGTCGGCTGGCTGGCCGAGGTTGCGCGGGCGGCTTGCAACAGCTTATCACGCAGGGCGGGGGGTGGGTCGCGGCGGGGCACGGCGGCCATCATCAGGGCGGCTGTCATGGCCGCGTCGCCCAAATCGGCTTGTGCCTCGGGGGTGTTGTGCAGGTACTCACGCACACGAGCCGCTTCGTCCGCGTCGGTCGCACCGATGGCGTAAGCGCCCAGCAAATCACGCGGGGCGTCGGGCGGGGTGGGGGGCGGGGTGTGATGCTGGTTCATGCTTCCGTTCATCCGATGTGGGAAATTCTTCCCACGCTTACAGTACGATACGACTCCAGACGTGGTTGTGGATGTGATATGAACGCCCGAACAGGGTAATCATACGATGAGTCTTTGGGCGCACACCGATAAGGTCATTTTAACCGTTAATTTCGGTGCGTTGCAACCAAAGATTCCTCAACTTTGCCAATCCTGCACGCACCCGCCCCTTGACCGTGCCCAGCGGCAAGCCGAGGGCTTGCGCCATCTCGGTGTGCGACATATCGCGGAAGTAGGCCAGCTCGAGGACTTGGCGTTGGTCGGTGGGCAGGTCGTTGAGGATGTCGCGCACCAGTTGCTCATCTGCCCAAAACGGGTCGTCGATGGATGCGGTCTCGCCCAATACGTTCACCACCTCTTCGAGATCGACTTGGCCTTTGCCGTCGCGGCGTTGCTCGGTGCGTAGGCGGTCGATGGCGGTGTAGCGGGCAATGGTCAGGAGCCACGTGGTGATTTTGCCGCGTGTGGCGTCCCATTGGTGCGCCCGTGTCCAGATTTTCAGGAAGGTGTCTTGGGTGACTTCCTCGGCCAGTGTGTCGTTTTGGAGGACATGATAGGTCACACTGTAGACCAAGCGACCGAACCGGTCATAAAACTCGGCGAGTGCCGTTTCGTCCCCGTCTCGGATTCGCGAGAGCAATACAATTTCGACGGATTGGGGTGCGTCTGACATGCCACGTCCAGTGATTGCGCTGTGGTGCGAAAACTTCATGGCATCAGTATAGCATCAATCGGGGGGCTTATGCCGCCCAAACACTTATGTAGTCGGTGAGCGCGGCGGGCACGGGTGGTGCTGTTTCGGGCGGGGGATGGGGTATATAATGACAGGTATTGAGGTGAGCTGAGTGGTGAAGCGAGGCGCAAGGTATGGAAATTTTGGGCGTCGGCGGCTGGGAATTGGCGCTGATTTTCGTGATTGCGCTGGTGGTGGCTGGGCCAGCGCGGATGTTGCGTTGGGCGTACCAACTGGGGCGGTTTTTCGCCCAGTTGCGGACGTTGTGGGCACAGGCGGCGGCCAGCCTCCAGAAAGAGTTCGATGAGGCGGGGGTCGATATTCAGGTGCCCAAGGACGTGCCGACCCGCCAGACCTTGCGCCGTGACCTGACCAACATGGTGGCACCGATGGTGAAGGAGGTGCGCCAGCCGTTGGACGAGGTGGGTGACGAACTGCGCCGCACCCGCACCGAGCTGAAGACGGCCATCGACGACAAGCCTGCACAAGGCGCGGCCAAGCCTGCGCCGTCGCCTAAACCGAGCGTGCCCGCCGCGCCGCCCTCGGGCGGCATGGGCACATGGGGGGCACCTCCTCCACCGGCCAATGGGGCTTCGCCCGCCACCCCGTCGCCCAATCTGGGGACGTGGGGCGCGGCCAGCCCGACCTCTGCGCCGAACGGCACATCTCAACACGAGGAGAACTGAGCGATGGCGCGTTTCTTGCGGTGGATGAACCCGTTTCGGGCGGCGCCTAAGCGCGACCCCGAGGCGCACATGACCTTGCTTCAGCACCTCGATGAATTGCGGATGCGCGTGACGCGGGCGTTGTTCGGCCTCGTGCTGGGCACAGCGGTCGGGATGGTGTTCGCGACCGAGGTCTTGAAGTTTTTGCAAGAGCCGTATGGCCGCGAGTTCACGGTGTTGGGGCCGACGGGCGGGGTGGTGGCCTATTTTCGGGTGGCATTGTTCATCGGGGCGATTTTGTCCATCCCACTCGTCACGTATCAGGTCTTGATGTTCGTGCTGCCCGGGCTACACCCGCACGAAAAACGGGTGTTGCTGGCGGTGTTGCCGGTGGTGACGTTGCTGTTTTTGGTCGGGGTGGTGTTTACGTGGTATGTGCTCATCCCCCCAGCATTGGGGTTTTTGGAGGGCTTCGAGCCGACCCTGTTCAAACCCGAATGGACGGCTGACCTGTACCTCAGCTTCGTCACGGCGCTGGTGTTCTGGATGGGCGTGGCGTTTGAGATGCCGTTGATTTTCTTCGTGTTGGCGTTGATGGGCTTCGTCGAGGCGGGGGTGCTCATCCGCCAATGGCGCATCGCGGTGGTCGGGGCGGCGGTGGCCGCGGCGGTCATCACCCCGACGGTTGACCCAGTCAATATGGCGCTGGTGGTGGTGCCGTTGTTGGCCTTATATGGCATCAGCATCGGGTTGGTCGGGTTGGGTGCCAGCATCCACAAGCGGCGCATTTCTGCAACGTCCTGACCCCTTGTGACCCCCTATTGACATTCAATTTTTTTCAACATAGACTGTTGGAGTCAATCATGAGGGCTTGTTAAACGAACAAGTGTTCTGTATACTGTCTGATGAGACATCCGCCACGCCGACGGGAGACCAGTCCGTCGGCGTCGTTTTCGCAAAAACAGTGAGTGAGGGGGCAAGTAACGATATGGCTATGAAGGCGGAATTTTCCGTACAGTCGGCCTACGCATACGACCGCACGACCACGTTGCGCTGGGTCATTTCGCACTTGTGGCGCAACAAGTGGTTGGTGTTCGGGACGATGGGGTTGTTTTTGACGGCGTGGACGAGCTTTTCGCTGACCCGCCTGTTGATTGGGCAGGCTGCCGAAGAAATCGTGAACCCGAGCGCTGTGCAAGTGTTCGTCAACATCACGTTGGGGGTGTTGTTTTTGCAGTTGCTGGACAGCATGACCTCGCTGTTGGCCTCGCTCTCGATCGAGACAGCGGCGCAACGCTTGGAGCATGACGGGCGGCAAGAACTCTATGAGGCGTTGCTGGCCAAGAGCACCACGTGGCACGACCGCCAGCGCGTCGGCGACATCATGGCGCGCTCGGGCGACGACATGAAGATGATGAACACGATGATTAACCCGGGCGTGTTGTTCATGTGCGACATGAGCATGGGCTTGACCGTGCCGATCATCACGCTGGCGACCATCAACACCGAGCTGGTGTTGTTGCCGATTGCGTTCGTGCTGTCGTATGTGCTGCTGGTGCGGCGCTATGTGCGCGAGCTGAACCCGGTCGTCGGGGCAGAGCGCGAGAGCTACGGCGTGATGAACGCGGGGTTGGAAGAGGCCATCAGCGGCATCGAGGTGGTCAAGGCCAGCGCTCAAGAGCCGTTCGAGCGCACCCGCTTCCGTCGCAACGCCAAGGCTTACCGCGATTGGTTCGCCAAGCAGGGGCGGATTGAAGGGCGTTATCTGCCGACGTTGGTCTATGCGGTGTTCGTGGGGGCGATGTTCTTGCACGCGCTCAACCTGAGCGGGCGCGGGCTGATGGGCTTGTCGGAAGTCATCGCGATTATGGGCTTGGTCTCGGCCATGCGCTTCCCCATCGAGGTCTCGATTTGGACATTTTCGATGTTGCAGGTCGGGTTGGCCTCGGCAGACCGCGTGCTGAAGGTGATTAAGGCCGAGGCCGAAATCGACGAGAACAGCGCCGGGCACACCGGCAACATCGCGGGCGAAATCCGGTTCGAGGATGTTTCGTTTGCCTTTGAGGATGGCAAGGCGGTTTTGTCGGGGTTGTCGTTTACGGTCAAGCCCGGGCAGACGGTGGCCATCGTCGGGCAGACCGGCAGCGGCAAATCGACCTTGACCGACCTGATTAACCGCACCTACGACGCTACGGCTGGCCGCGTCTTGATTGACGGGGTGGACGTGCGCGAGTGGAACCTCGCCAGCTTGCGCGGGCAAATCGGGCGCATCGAGCAAGACGTGTTTTTGTTCAGCCGCACCATCCGTGAGAACATCGCGTTTGGCGCGCCCGACACCCCACTGGACAAAATCGAGCAGGCCGCCCGTGAGGCGCAGGCGCACGACTTCGTCACGAGCTTCCAGAAGGGCTACGAGACGGTGGTGGGCGAGCGCGGCACGATGTTGAGCGGTGGGCAACGGCAGCGCATCGCGTTGGCGCGTGCCTTCCTGAGCAACCCGCGCATCTTGATTTTGGACGACAGCACCAGTGCCATCGACAGCGCGACCGAGGACGAAATCCAGAAGGCTATCCGGCGCGCCCAACAAGGCCGCACCACCTTGCTGATTACGCACCGCCTGAGCCAGATTCGGTGGGCAGACCACATCATCGTGCTCGACCGTGGGCAGGTGACGGCCAGCGGCACGCATGAGCAGTTGTTGCGGACATCGGCGGAGTACCGGCGTATCTTCGCCCGTTACGACGCGGCGTTGCCCCCGCTGGAGACCGAGGCGGTCGGCGCAGCCGACTAACTCGTCAAGCTGAGGGGGTGCAGTGGTCGCCACCGCTGCACCCGCCGCCTCATTCATACCGACATCATACCGACATACCGACCGACTACAGCATAAAACAGGGAGACGACGCACATGGGTTTCATTATGGATGGCCTCGACGGCGAGGCCTACGACCGCAAGTACAAAGACAGCGACCTGATTCGGCGCATCGCCAAGTACCTCAAGCCCGAGGGCGGGCGGATGCTGACCATCATCGGGGTGATCGTGCTCAGCTCGGTATTGGGCACGGCCTTGCCGGTGGCCATCTCGGGCGGGATTGACCAGCTTCAGGCCAACTCGGACAACAGCGTGATTGGCACGACCGTGGCCATCATCATTGGGCTGGGGATTGTGGCGTGGGCGCTCAACGGCGTTCGCCGCTGGGTCGGGGCGGTCACGGTCGGCAACGTGACGCTGAAATTGCGCGAGGATGCGTTCGACGCGGTGATGAAGCGCGACTTGTCGTTTTATGACCAGTTCCCGTCCGGCAAAATCGTCAGCCGCGTGACCAGCGACACCCAAGCGCTGAGCATGACCGTGCAGTTGGTGGTCGATTTGGTCAGCCAATTGCTGATTGTGGTGTTCTTGATTGGCTACTTGGCCAGCGTGAGCTTGCCGCTGGCGATGATTACGCTGGCGATTGCGCCGTTCGTGGTGTTCACGGCGCTGGCGTTCCGGCGCATCGCCCGTTGGACGGTCACGCAATCGCGACGCATCAACGCCGAGGTCAACTCGCACATCCAAGAGACGGTCAGCGGCATCCGCATCGCCAAGACCTTCCGGCAGGAGCGCGCCATTTACGAGGAGTTCCTCGAGGTCAACCAGCGCTCGTACCGCATCAACCTGCGGACGGGCTACACCTTCAGCAGCATCTTCCCGATCCTGACGGCGTTGGCGGGGCTGGGCACGACCGCGTTGGTGTATTTCGGTGGGCGCATGGCGCAAACCGACCCGACGGCGTTGAGCGCGGGCGATTGGTATTTGTTCATTCAGGGCGTGTGGCTGTTCTGGTTCCCGTTGACCAGCATCGCGTCGTTTTGGTCGCAATTCCAGCTGGGGTTGGCGGCTGCCGAGCGGGTGGTGCAGACCGACTCGCGCCACCCGGGGCGTCTCAAGGGAGAAATTGCGTTCAAGGCGGTGGACTTTGCCTATACCGAGGGACAGCCGGTGTTGCAGGACTTCCACCTGACCATCAAGCCCGGTGAGACGTTGGCGTTGGTCGGGCACACCGGCAGCGGCAAGTCGAGCATCGGCAAATTGGTGGCGCGCTTTTATGAGTATCAGGGTGGGGTGTTGGCCATCGACGGGCAAGACATCCGCACGTTCGACCTCGAGGCGTATCGCCAGCAATTGGGCATCGTCACGCAGTCGCCGTTTTTGTTCGATGGCACGGTGCGTGAGAACATCCGCTATGGCAAGGCCAACGCGAGCGATTCCGAGGTCGAGGCGGCGGCGCGCAAGGTGGCCAACGGTGACTGGCTGAACGTCTTGCCGATGGGCTTGGATACGCCGGTGGGGGAGCGCGGCTCGTCGCTGTCGATGGGGCAACGGCAATTGGTGTGCTTGGCGCGGGTGATGTTGCAAGACCCGGCCATCTTCATCCTCGACGAAGCGACCGCCAGCGTTGACCCGCTGACCGAGGCGCTGATTCAGGAAGGGCTGGACGAGGTGATGCGTGGGCGCACCAGCATCGTGATTGCCCACCGCCTGAGCACCATCAAGAATGCCGACCGGATCGTGGTGCTGCGCCAAGGCGACATCATCGAAGAGGGCAACCACGATGATTTGTTGGGGCAGGGCGGCTATTATGCCGAGCTGTACAACACGTACTTCCGCCACCAGAGCCTCGAGTA
>JALONY010000430.1 GCA_025454715.1 Anaerolineae bacterium | reverse complement strand
CTCAGCCTACAGGTCTTCCCCAGCCTCATCGAGCGCATCTTGAACGGCGAGGCCGTCTGGCATATCGCCTAGTCCCACCCCCCATCCGTAGCACCACCCTAGCCAACAGAGAACCCCAATGACCAACCCAACCACCTCACAGACCACCCTGAACAATAAGCGCGTCTTCTATGTCGAGGACGACGCCCGCAACCGCAGCGTCGTGCAGATTTTGCTCCAGCACGCCGGTGCCGTCGTCGAGTTCGACCGCTGGGGCTTTGCCGAGACGGCCATCCCCAAAATCAAGAGCTTCCGCCCCGACCTCATCCTGCTCGATTTGATGTTGCCCGCCAACGTCTCGGGCTACGAGGTCTACGAGGCCATCCGCCGCATCTCCGCCTTCGACGGCGTGCCGGTGGTGTTCGTCTCGGCCTCCGACCCCGAAATCGAAATCCCCAAAGCCAAAGCCCACGGGGTCAACGGGTTCATCAGCAAGCCCATCAACATCCAGACCTTCGCCCAACACCTGATCGAGGTGCTCGACGGGGCGAAAGTCTGGCAGACCAACTGACCCGCAACATCCTAAACCGCGGCTCATCCAACAGCGCTACACTCTCAAGCGTTTCGGAGGCCGCAACCCCATACCGATAGGAAAGTACACGCGCTCATGCCCGCCAAACAAGCCCTCATCGTCGATGATAACCGAGGCAACCTCGACGTGCTGTCGATGTTGCTGACCCAGCAAGGGCTGGCCGTGACCAGCGCGCAATCCATCAAACAAGCCAGTGCC
This sequence comes from Anaerolineae bacterium, assembly GCA_025454715.1. Lineage (GTDB taxonomy): Bacteria > Chloroflexota > Anaerolineae > Aggregatilineales > Phototrophicaceae > Flexicrinis. The sequence continues at coordinate 2,743 of JALONY010000430.1, read as the reverse complement.
GCGCTCGAGAACGACCGTGCCGACATCGTGTTTCTCGACCTCGAGTTCCCCATCGGCAGCGGGTTCGAGATGCTCCAAGACATCACGCTTACACCGTGCACGTCAGCGAAATCGACGTGGCGCGCCGCGCCGGTTTCGACGGGTTTTTGGGCAAGCCGATCGACTCGCGCCGCTTCCCAGAGCAACTCCGCCGCCTGATGAGCGGGCAATCGGTCTGGGACGCCTAAGCGCCCACCCCACCCCACACGAAAAAAAGCCGACCGGTGCAAGCTGATGCACCGGTCGGCTTTCGTTTGTCGGGTTGGCGGCGGTGTTACGGGCGGGTCAGCGCCGTGACGGCGGGCAAGAACAGCCCTTCGTAGTAGCGCTCACGCTCGGCAGGCGGCGCCAGCAGCAATCCGCCTCGGCCAGCGCCAAATCGACCAACAAGCCCTGCGGCCCCTCGGTCTGATAAAGCGCCCACGTCAGGCCGTTGGCCTCCAGCGTCTGGCTCGGCTCGGGCAACGCATCGATGCCCAACTGCCCGCTCAACAAGGTGCCCAGCTCGGTGGCCGACATCGGCGCGGATTGCTGGATGATGACCACGCTGCCCGTGGCCGACTGGGCATACACGCCCGGGCCGATGGCTTGCCAGCCCGCCGGGATGACGCCGGTGATGTTCATGTCCGCGTCGGTGAACGGCTCGAGTTCCAGCGCTTGGCCGGGCACGTTGAAGCGCACCCCCATCGACTCGATGCACGACGCATCCGGCTCTGCCGCAGGGTCGGTCAAGAATTGGGCGATGATGCCCGCCGCGCACGGGCTGGCCAGCGCCACGCTGTGCCCGACACCCGGGAACATATACGAGTAGGCGTTGGGCAGGGTCTCGGGGCGGGGTCACGGGGTCGAACTCACCCGCCAGCGCCAGCACCGGCAGGTCGCTCGTGATGGGTTGCTTAATCGACACGTCCAGCGGGGTGGTCGGCCATTGCGCGCACAGGTCGAAGATGGTGTAGTCGGCCAATACCTCAATCTCCAGACGCCCCTGATATTCGACCGGCAAGGCGGCCATGCGCGCCAGATAGTCGTCCTCGGTGGCCAACAGCAGGTCTTCCGCGCACATCACGCTGTATTGCATCCCGCGCTCAAGGGCATAAAACGCGCCCAAGATTTGGCTGGCCAGCGCCTCGGCAGACGAGGTATCGCCACCGGCCACCGCGCTGATGGCCTGCGGCAGGTTGGGGATTTGCGGGGTCTGGTACAGGTTGAGCATGATGGCGCCCAAGATGGTGTCACCGGTCAACAACGAGTCGTAGGTCAGGCCGGTGACCGGATTGGTGACGGTGATGGGCATCGGCTCAGCGTTGAAGCGCACGACTGTCTCGCTCAGGAGGGCATCGAGGTCGGGGTAAGCCGCCGCGCAAGCCTCCTCGGCCTCACAGGCCGCCAAGACCGCGTTCATCGCCGCCAGCGCCGTATCGGTGCTTTCGACCAAGAAGCTGGCATCCAGCGGGACGACCGAGTCGATGACCACCGCACGCACCAGCTCGGGCGATTGGCGCATAACGTGTTGCGCCAACAGCGACCCATACGAGATGCCGAACAGGTTGACCTGCTCATAACCCAGCGCCGCCGCGATGTCGGCCACGTCCGCCGCGTTCTCCAGCGAGTTGTAAGCGCTCAGGTCGATGCCCTCGGCGGTCAGGCGCTCGGCACAGGCCAGCAACGACTCGTTGTTGTTAATCAGAGCTTGCTCGGGCGTGGTCTCCGGCGCGAGGCTGGCCAGTTGCGCCTCGACCCATTCGGGGCAGGCCAACGCCGGTTCGCTACGCCCGACCCCGCGCTGGTCGAACACGATGAGGGTGCGCCCACCCGCGATTTGTTGGAACACCGGCGCGATGAAACCCGCGGCAGGGGTGGTAATCTCACCCGGGCCGCCCGACAACACCATTACCGGCACGTCGGGGTCGGTGCCCGCCACGCGCACGATGGCGATGCGAATGGTCGCGCTGTCGGGGTCGGCGCGGTTCTCAGGCACGCTCACGAACCCGCAATCGACGCCCTCGGCGGCCTCGAACGGGCACTCGGTCGGCTCGAAGGCCGGAGCGGCTTGCGCGTCGGTCACCCGCGCCGTCAACACCCCAATCAACACCCCAAAGACGAAGAAGACGAACCCACGCAGTACCTTGTGCCAAATCTGCATACCCAGTTTCCCTTCTGACGTTTATAATCGTTTTGCAACGCACACCCATCACGGTAACATGAGTTATCTGGCACGTCAACGTTAAAAGATTATTTTCAACGCAATACTCACCAAAATCCCCCAAAGGAGGGAGACGATGACCACCAACACGCCACCCCTCACCCCGTTCGAGCCGGAACGCGAGTGCATCATCCACGACATCGAGGCGCTCAGGATTTATTTCGACCCATTGCGCCTGCGGATTGTCCAAGAAATCGCAGACCAAGCGCGCTCCATCCACGACATCGCCGAGCGGCTGGGCGTCCCGTTCACCCGCTTGTATTACCACATCAACCTGCTGGAAAAACACGGAATCATCCGCTTGGTCGATGTGCGCCCGGGGGTCGGCGCCATCGAAGAGAAGTTTTATCGCGTGGCGGCCTATTTTTTCGTGGTTGACCGCGCCCTGATGACCCCCGGGACACCTGCCGGTGACGAGGGCTTGGAGGCCGTGCTGGATACCGTGCTGACCCAGAGCCGCCGCAGCATCGTCGAGGCGGTCGATGCCGGTTTGATTGACCT
>JALONY010000064.1 GCA_025454715.1 Anaerolineae bacterium | reverse complement strand
CGTCAGCCGGTGTGGGCGTACATGATGGGGGTCGGGGTGGTCGGGCTGGTGCCCAGCTTGCTGACCGTCTCGGCACCGTCGATGTTGCGGAGCGTGGCGGTGTTGCCGGTGGCGGCGCTGGCGGTCGGGCTGGTGGTGGCCGTATTGCCGGTGCGGGCGCGGGCGTTGGTGGCCTGTGGGTTGGTTGGGGCGTTGGCGGTGGTCGATTGGCGGGCGTTGTGGGTCGATTGGCCGCGCCTGCCGGAAGTGCAAGCGATTTACCGCGACGACCTCGAGGCGCTGGCCGACCATTTGGCCGAGATGGGCGTGACGCGAGCATTGGTCAGCACGCCGGATGTCGCGTTGGACGCGGCGATGCTGCCGTATGAGTTGCCACCGACCACGTCGCAGGTCTCGTTTTTCGACGGTGAGACGACGCTGGCAATCGCCGAGGGCGCGACGTTGTACGTGTCGCCCTTGGCGCCGATTTACCCGTCGTTGGCGCATGTGTCGGGTGCGGCGACGACGGCGCGTTTGCCGGATGTGCTGCGCCAAGACGGCCAAGTCGCCTTCGAGGTGTATCAACTGGGTGGGTTGCCCGCCTTGGGTGTGGACGACGACACGGCCTACCTGTGGGGGGAACCCCAGTTTGGGCGCGGGGAATTGGCGCGCTGGGCGCAACCGCTGGCTTATCCGGTCAATTTTGGCGGGGTGGTCGAGCTGGTCGGCGTCAATTTGACGCAACGCCCGATTGCCACCCAATATGACGGGGTGAACCTGCTTTTACATCTGCGCCCGTTGGTCAATCGCGAGGTGCGGACGTTGCAGGCGTTCGCGCACGTCTACCGCCAACCCGACGGGGCATTGCACGCCCAGCGCGATTTATTGGGCGCGCCGACCCTGCAATGGCAGACCGATATGGTCTTGATTCAAGATACGTTCGTGGTGATGGGCGACAGCCCGCCCGGCCAATACGTGGTGGCGGTCGGGTTTTACGATTATGTGACGGGGGCGCGGTTGCCAGTGCTGGGTGCGGACGGGCAAGTGTTGGGCGACCGTGTGTTGATTGGGCGGGTGAGGGTCGAATGATGCGCGTATGGGGCGTTTTGTTGGTGTTGGCGGTGCTGGGGTGGCCGGTGGGCGCGCAAGACGCTGGGCTGAGCTTGCCCGCTCGTCAGCGCATCACCGTGGCCAACGCCGAGACGGTCAGTTTGTACATGGTGCAGGCCAAGCGCGCCGAGCGGGTGTTGTGGTCGCCCGGGGGCACGACGTTGGCGGTGTTGGACGGTGCCGACATCGACTTGTACCGCGTGGCCGATTGGCTGGCGACGCCGGTGCGGATTCGGCTTGACCAAGCGCCCGCCGACCTCGCCTTTTCGCCGGATGGCCAATTGTTGTACGTGGCGGTGCCCGGCACCGTCTTGGCCATCGACATCACGACGGGGGCACGCGCCGCCAGCTATTTGTTGGACGCCAAAAAGGTCGTGCCGTCACGCGATGGCCTGCGCTTGGCGTGGGTGGCGCGCTCGGGGCGTCTGGAGGTGTTTACGCTGCTGGAGCGCACCAGTGTGCTGATTGCCGAGGCGGTCGAGGACGCGGTGTTGACGCCGGACGGGCGGCGCGTGATTGCGGCGTTAGCGGACGGCTCGGCGGTGGCCTATGACCTGAGCACGCGCCAACCGGAGCGCACCTATGCGGGCGAGGGCGGGGCGTTCGGGGTGCTGCACGCGGTCGGGCAGACCGACGACGGGCGACAGGTGGTGTTGCCTGCCGCGGGTGGCGCGGGGTTGCGCGTGTTTCGGGCGGCGGAGCCTGACGCGCCCAGCGCCAGCTTGACCTTGCCCAGCACGTATACGCGCATCAACGGCTGGGGGGTGGTGCCGCGCTTGGGGTGGGTGACGGCTGCGGCGATTGCCAGCGCGCCCGAAGATAGCGCGGTCGTGGTGTGGGGATTGAGCGGCGGCGTGCCGGTAACGACCCTGCGCCACCCGGGCGTGCGCGACGCGATGCCCAGCCCCGACGGGAGCCTGATTGCCTCGGTCGGGGGCGGGGCGTTGCGCTTGTGGGCGGTCGGCGCGTCGGTCTTGACGGTCGAGCAAGCGCGCAGCATCAGCGCGGTGAACGTGGTGGCCGCGTGTAATGCGGTGGGTGGCGCGCCACGCTTGGGCGAGGTGTTGGGCGGGCAACGGGTTAGCCTCGTCTGGAGCTGGTATGCCGCCACCCCGCAACAGGTGCGCGATTACTTGGACGTGGCACAATTTCAGCTCACATTCGACGGCCAAGTGGTGCGCCCGTGGGTGTTCGTGACCCAAACCGCGCCAGACCCAATCAACGACGGCAACCCGACGGTGTACCTCTATGCGCCGATTGGTGTCGTTGCGGTGGGGGCGCACACCAGCGCGGTGCAGGTGACGTGGGTTCGCCCGATTAATGACGGGTTCGCCGACTATGGCCCCAACACCGCCAACCCGTCCGACGGCGGTGCGTGCGACTTCACGGCCAGCTGAGCCAATCGGTTTGAGATTGGGGCAGGGTGCCGACTTGCGCGAATAAATGAGACTTGGTATCATTTAGATGTCCGTTAGCGTTTATGCGAGGGAACATCTGATGATGCCAGCCCATTTTCCGGTGCCGATGACCATCCTAAGCGGGTTTCTCGGTGCCGGTAAAACCACCTTACTCAACCATATTTTGCACGGCGACCACGGGAAACGGGTCGCCGTGTTGGTCAACGACTTCGGCGCAATCAACATCGACTCTCAGTTGGTGGTGGGCGTCGAGGGCGAGATGGTCAGCCTCTCGAACGGGTGCATTTGCTGCACCATCCGTGGCGATTTGTTGCGCGAGACGATCGACCTGCTGCAACGCCCCAACCCGCCGGAATACATCATCGTCGAGACCAGCGGCGTGTCCGACCCGATGGCGGTGGCCAACACGTTCTTATTGCCCGCGGTACGCCCATTCTTGACGGTCGATTCGATTTTGGTGGTGGTCGATGCCGACCAGTTCACGCAGTTGTCGCCCGAAAATTATGAGCTGGCGCTCGATCAAATCGTGTCGGCGGACATCGTGGTCTTGAACAAGGCCGACCTCGTCTCGCCGGAAGGGTTGGCCGAGGTGCGCCAGCGCATCCGTGACGTGCTGCCCGAGGCGCGTTTGTTGGAGGTGACGCACGGACAGGTGCCGCTTGAATTGGTGCTGGGGGTGGGGATGTACGCGCCGGAGCACCTGCATCGGCGCGCCTTGCGTGATGTGCACGTTCACGGTGCCGAGGAAGCCCATGACCATGCGCACGATGAGCATGACCACCCTCACGACCACGACCATGAGCATGACCACCATCACCACGACCATACGCTGGTCTTCAGCTCGTGGAGCTGGGAAAGCCGCGAACCGCTCAGCTTCGAGGCGATTTATACGGCTTTCGCCGAGTTGCCGACCACGATTTACCGCGCCAAAGGCGTGCTTAACCTCGCGGATGTGCCCGGGCAGATGGTGATTTTGCAGATGGTCGGGCGGCGGGTGAGCCTTGCGGTGGCGGGCGACTGGGGCGAGATTGCGCCGCGCTCGCAAATCGTGATGATTGGGGCGAACGGCACGCTGGATGTCGCGATGCTCCGCAAGCGGATGGAGGGGTGCATCGCGCCCGATTGGCCTGACGAGGACGATGACTCGGAGGCCGAGCTGACGTGGCGATTGACCGACCCGACCACGCATTGGACGCGCCACGTCGTGGATGATTCGACCGATGAACAATAGCTGAAGGATGCTGAACCGATGCTGAATACCGATACACGCCCGCTGGAGGGTGCCCGCCGCTTGCCGGTCACGGTTTTGTCGGGCTTTTTGGGGGCGGGCAAGACGACCGTCCTGAACCACGTCTTGAACAACCGCGCCGGTTTGCGGGTGGCGGTCATCGTGAACGATATGAGCGAGGTCAACATCGACGCGCAATTGGTGCGTGATGGGGGCGCTCAGCTTAGCCGGACGGAAGAAAAACTGGTCGAGATGACCAATGGCTGCATCTGCTGCACATTGCGCGACGATTTGCTGGCCGAGGTCAGCCGTTTGGCGCGTGAGGGGCGGTTCGATTATTTGCTGATTGAATCGACCGGCATCGGTGAGCCGTTGCCGGTGGCGATGACATTTTCGTTCGAGACGCCGGACGGCGCGGCCAGCTTGATGGACATCGCCCGCCTCGATACGATGGTGACGGTGGTGGACGCGGCGGCGTGGCTGGAGGACGTGCAAACGGGGCCACGCTTGAAGGCGATTGGGATGGCGGCCAGCGAGACGGACGCCCGCACGGTGTCGGATTTGTTGATTGATCAGGTCGAGTTCGCGGACGTGATCGTGATGAACAAAGCCGACCTCGCCACGCCCGACCAGCTTGATACGCTGGAGGGGACATTGCGCAAGCTGAACCCGACGGCGCGCATCATCCGCGCCGTGGAGGGGCATATCGAGCCCAAGCAGATTTTGAACACCGGCTTGTTCGACATGGAAGCGGCGCAGTCGTCGGCGGGTTGGCTGCGCGAGCTGCAAAATGAGCACACGCCCGAGACCGAAGAATACGGCATCGGCAGTTTCGTGTTTCGGGCGCGCAGGCCGTTCCACCCCGTGCGTTTGATGGCGTTTTTGCGCGGGGACGACATGCGCGCCGTGTTGCGCTCGAAGGGCTTCTTCTGGATTGCGACGCGCCACGACATGGGCATCAACTGGGCGTTGGCGGGGCATGTGGCGCGGGTGTCGTCGGCGGGGCGTTGGTTTGCCGGCGTGCCGTTGGCAGAGCGCGCCACAGGCGAGGCGGTCGAGGAGTATGTGGCGCGCTATTGGCAAGAGCCGTATGGCGACCGGCGGCAGGAATTGGTGTTCATCGGGGTCGGGCTGAATAAAGACCGGATGATGGCCGACCTGAACGCCGCGCTGTTGACCGATGACGAACTGGCGCAGGGTAGCGAGGCGTGGAAGCGCAACTTCTTCGACCCGTTCCCCGTATGGTGACGTAAGCGCCCGAGCCAGCCCCGATGGTTCGTTCGACCCCAGCCGTGATGCGGCGGCTGGGGTTTATTGCGTGTAAGATGTCGGAAGACTCACCCACAGTTCAGCGGATTGTCAACTTGTCTTAGTATCTTGCTCCTAAACTGCACAGTGAACAATACTGCGACTGTGAGTCTAGGGGGCATCATCATGAGCGAGACAAAAGGGCGCGTCTTCGAGAAGCGCACCGTCTTCAAAACGACGTTAGACGCGATGAACCGGTTCCATCAAGACCGGTCTGCGTTGAATAAGCTCACGCCACCTCCCATCTTCATCCAAGTGCATAACGACGGGCGCACGTCATTGACGGCGGGCGACCTCGAGTTTACGTTGTGGTTTGGCCCGTTGCCGATTCGGTGGCTGGCGCGCCATGAGGTGATGCCGGGGAAAGAGGGGTTTTTGGAGTGGCAGGTGAAAGGCCCGCTCAAGAGCTGGCGGCACGAGCATATCTTCGAGCCGGTCGAGGGCGGGGTGGCCTTGCATGACCGCGTGACGCTGGAGCACCATAGCGGTTGGCGTGGCCTGATGACCCGTTTGATGTTCGACGGGTTGCCGTTGCAATTCTTGTTTTTCTACCGGCATTGGCGCACGGGTCGTGCGGTCGTGAGGGCATAATCGTGGCACAGCGAGTCGAGTCTCAGGTGGTGGTGATTGGCGCTGGCGTCGGTGGCCTGACGTGCGCTGCACTGCTGGCGAAGGCTGGCTATCGGGTGACGGTACTCGAGGCGCAGACCTACCCGGGTGGGTGTGCCAGTACGTGGACGCACAAAGGCTTCCGGTTCGAGTCGGGTGCGACGGTGGCCGGTGGGTTTCAGGAGCACGGGCCGCACGCGGTGGTCGGGCGGATGTTGGACATTCAATGGCCGGTGAAGCGGCATGATCCGGCGTGGGTGGTGCACTTGCCCGGGCGCGAGGTGGCCTTGACCGGCGACAATGCGGACGTGCTGAAGAAATTCCCGGGCACCGAGCGATTTTGGGAACAGCAAGCGCGCTTGGCCGATTTGTGCTGGCGCTTGTCTGCGGCGGGCTTGCCGTGGCCGCCCACCAGCATGGCGGAGGTGATGCAGTTGGTGCGGGTGGGCTTCCAGTTCTTCCCTGCCGACCTCACCATCATCCCGTATGCGTTCATGACGGTCTACGAGTGGGTCAAGCGGTTGGGCTTGGCCGACGATAAAGCGTTCGTGCGGTTCTTGGACGGGCAGTTGTTGATTTCGGCACAGACTACCAGCCGCCACGTCAACGCGATTTGGGGCGCGACCGCGCTCGACCTCGCACGGCAAGGGGTGTATCACGTCGAGGGCGGGATTGGTGGCTTGGCCTTGACTCTGGTCGAGAAGCTGCGCGAGCTGGGCGGTGAAATCGCGTATCGCCAACGGGCTACCCGCCTCGAAATCAGCAATGGTCGGGTGGTTGGGGTGTGGGCGCAGCACGGGCGGCACGCCAAACAAGAGACCTTCTTCCCAGCCGATTTCGTGATTGCCAACACCACCCCATGGGATGTGGCGACACTGCTGGGAGACAACGCACCCGCCGCGCTCAAGCGTGAGGTCGCCGGGCGCAAGAAGGGCTGGGGTGCGTTCGTGCTGCACCTCGGCGTGCGCGAGGACGTGTTGCCCGAGGGGTTCCCCGACCATCACCAAGTGTTGTTGGACATCGACGGGCCATTGGGCGAGACGCGCAGTGTGTTCTTGTCGCTGTCGCCGGAGTGGGACGAGGGGCGTGCGCCGTTTGGGCAACGCGCCATGACCGTGACCACCCATACCGATGTCGGGCAGTGGTGGGACTTGCTCAACACCGATAAAGAGGCCTACTACGACAAGAAAGAGGCCTACGCCCAAAAGGTCATCGACGCGCTGGAGACGATTATCCCGAACCTGCGCGAGGGCTTGTCGTTGGTGTTGCCCGGGACGCCGGTCACGTATCAGTTTTACACCGACCGGCAACAAGGGATGGTCGGGGGCTTCCCGATTACGTCGTTGTTCAAGGTGCGTGGCCCACGCACCGGCATCAGTAACCTGCGGTTGGTCGGGGACTCGATTTTCCCCGGGCAATCGACCGCGGGGGTGACGTTGGGGGCGATGCGCGTGGCGTCGGATGTCAAGCGCCGCCTGAGCCGTTGGACGACCCGCGCCGGTGTGTCGCATCCGGTGCGCTTGACCACCGAGCCCGAAGAGCCGACCCTGTCCGAGGAGCGCGTTTCGTGACCTCTCCGACGGCGTTGGTCTGGTTGCGGCGCGACCTGCGGCTGACGGACAACCTCGCGTTACACCATGCCGTGACCAGTGGGGCGCAAGTGGTGGTGGTCTATGTGCTCGACCCCGCCATCTTGCGCTCGAAACGGGTGGGTGCCAACCGCGTAGCGTTCATGATTGGGGCATTGGCCGACCTCGACCGGCAGTTGCGTGCTTACGGCTCGCGCTTGTTGATTCGGCGCGGCGCGCCCGCCGAGGTACTGCCGACCGTGGCGGAGCAACTC
>JALONY010000429.1 GCA_025454715.1 Anaerolineae bacterium | reverse complement strand
GAGGCCGGCGTCGTTGGTCTGGGTGGTGGCGGTGCGGCGCTGCTTGGTGCGGGCGTCTTTGCCCATCAGCGCGGCGATGAACTGGGGGAGGGTTTTGGTCATCGTGATAACCTATCACTCACTGGTTGGGTTGCAGGGATATGTTCCTAGTTGAAGATAAATGAGGCGATCTTCGAGTCGCTCCCGACTATTTATCTTCAGAAGTTTGAGGGTGACTCGCCCTGTCGGTGTGTGTGCTATCACAATATGTCGATCGAGACCAAAATGATCGTCCCACGAGTCTGCGCGTGGATTGAATAGCAGTGTTACCAGCCCTGTATCAGGGTCGATAGAAGCAAAATCACTCCCTTTGAAGGCATTGCAATCGGGGCAACTCAGTGCCAAATTGTCGAATACGCTTAAACCGCCGTGTTTTTCGGCCAAAATATGATCGACCTCGAAGCTGAAAAAACCATCGTTTTGGCTCAGCCGACAATATTCGCAACACCCGTGTGCACGTTGAATGACCGAGCGGCGAAGTTCTGCGCCGATGTATGACCGGCTCACCCTTACCCCGCCCGTTTCTGGCGCACGTGCGCCTTAAGGCGGCTCATCAGCCGGTTGATGTGCAACAGCTCGTCCAGCTCTGCGCGCTCATGGTCGGTCAGCCTCGCCGTTGCGCGCCAACAGCTCGCTCATGCGCGCTTGCAACCCGTCGGGTGGGCGGTAGGCCAAGATGTCGTCGGCGCTGGGTGCGCCGCTCAAGAAGTCCAAGACGGTCTCGAATACGCTGGGGACATCGTTCAAGGCCACGAAACACCTCCTATACGGCTCAGCTATTCGGGATTTCTTGGGGTGCCATCACGAAAGCATACTCGTACAGGTACAGACCGATGCCGCTGCACATCAGCACGACGATGCCGCCAAACGTGTCCGACCCCATCAGCCACGCCGCCGCCATCGGCAACAGGTAGGCAATCAGCACGCTGCCCCAGAAATGCCACAAGTAACGCCCGCTGCGAATCTCGTGCGAGGCCTTGACCGCCGAGTCCGACGGGTGCGGCATCGCGAACTCGCTGGCCAATTGAATCACCAGCGACAGCGCCGCGCTGATGACGAACGCCACCCGCGCCGTGACCAGCAAATCGGGGCTGAACGGCACGAAAAAGCCCGCCGCCAACACGCCCGCACTGCCCGCCGTAAACGCTTGTGCCAGCAGGTGGAACGGGAGCGCGCTGCTCTGCCACAGGTCGCGCCCCTCGGCTTGGCCGAACAAGAACGCGGTATAGATGGCCGCGCCCGCGCCCAAGAAGAACCCAATCCCCAGCGCCAGCGGGCGCAAGACATCGGTCAGGCCGCCCAGCGGCGCGCCCCACAACGTCAAGACCTCCGTCAGCCACCACACGCCCGCCACCGCGCTGAACCCGACGAGGATGAACGCCCCACGGGTCAGCCAACTGCGCCATTGCGGGCGCGTCAGGATGCTGAAGAAGCGCTCTGGGCGCTCGAGGTCGTAGACCAGCAGGCCGGTGGTGATGGCGGTGAACAGCAACGCCACGAACCCAATCGCGACATAGGCCACGCGGTCGAACGGGAACAGGCTGAGCGCGTCGCCCAGCGCCAACAGCATGAACGCACCTGCGCCGATGCCCTTGGTGACCAAATAGGCCGGAACCGGCCAATGCCACGGGATTTTGTGCTGCTGGTTGTAGGTGACTTGGGTCATGTGCTCGGCCATGCGCCCATTGGCGAAGTGGATGGGGCCGCCGACCGGATCGCCTTGGTCTTGGCCGTGGCGCAGGCCGCCGCTGACGCCGACCGAGGTCGGGCGCGGGGCGATGGTGGCGTCCAAGACCGGGATGCCCTCCAGCGGGATGACCTGCGCGAAGGCGAAGGTGGCCGGTGCGCGCTCGACGGCGGTGGGGTGCATGGCCACGTCGTTGCCGTCGATGTAGAACAGCTTGGGGGCGGTGCCTTGCTCCGGCTTGCGGACGCTGACGCTCTCCCGCGCCAGCATCCGGCTGATTTCGCTGGCGGGGTCGTCGAGGTCTCCGGCGATGATGGCGTGCTCTGGGCAGACCACCACGCAGGCCGGTTCGAGGCCGATTTCGGTGCGGTGGGCGCAATAGTGGCACTTGGCCGCCGTGCCGTCCTCGGGGTCGATGTAGATGGCGTCGTAGGGGCAGGCTTGTAGGCAGGCCTTGCAGCCGATGCAGATGGACGGGTCGAACTCGACGATGCCGTCGGCGCGCTGGTACATGGCGGTGACGGGGCAGATGCGCACGCAGGGCGGGTTGGCGCAGTGGTTGCAGCGGGTGACTTGGAAGTGGCGGCGGGTGTTGGGGTAGGCGCCGGTCTCGACCGACTTCACCCACGTGCGGTTGACGCCCAGCGGCCGATAATGAAGCCGTAATTGGTCATGATGGTAAACTCACAGCCTATCTGTTTTGCTGAACAGTGTACCACGCCCTGCCCTTGTGGTGCGACAACCGGCGAGCGATGGGCTGGGCAGGGGCGGCGCGAAAGTTGCGGAAGGGGGTGGGGGTGAGTCATACTCAGCGCACAACACCCCAACACCGCCCTTACCCCCTTGGATGGTATATGCCGACCCTGTTCATCTCTTATAAGCGCGGGACAACCAGCGTGGCCGCCGTGATGGAAAAGCTGAAAGCCGCCCACTACCGCGTCTGGTTCGACCGTGACGACATCCGCCTCGGTGACCAAGACTGGCAAGCCAAGATTGACGACGGCCTCGTGCGCTGTGATGCCGTCATCCTCAACATCACCCCGGCGGCGTGCCAATCCGAGTATGTCAAGTATGAGGTCAAAAAGGCGCGGGAACTGGGCAAGCCCATCTTCCCGATCATCCTCGAAAAAATCACCGATTACGACGCGGCATTGCGCGACTTGGGGTTGCCCGAAAGGCAGCACCTCGAAGACTTCACCGATGGGGCGGATCGGGACGCCAACATCGCCAAGTTGCTGAGCGATTTGGTGGCGGGCGGCCTGCGCGTGACTCCCCATGACCGCCGCCAACAGCGCGACCGCGACAACCCGAAGTACGTGCTGCACCAAACCTACCTCAAGCGCTTGGCCGACCGCATCGGCACACTGAGCTTGGCGCAAATTACGCCCGCCCACGCCCCAGTCATTTTGTTAGAAGACGTGTATGTCGATTCTCCGACCGAATTAGTTATTGATGTAATAATTCATGACTGGCATGTAGTGGATTTCGAAGTTGGTCCCGAGATTACTCCGGGTTGGCAAAGAATGAATAGGGGGCTTTTACCATCTCTAGAGACATTGAATTTAGAACATGCACCGTTTGAAATTTTAATAGACAAAATTGAAGATGAAATAGATACTTTCCGCTCAGAAAACCCCAATGCATTACCAGATGGTCTTAGAGAAGACATACAACAAGCTTATAATAATCCATGGAGAAATGGGGATAAAACCAACCAGATATACCTACATTTAAAACATTTAGCTGCCGCGTCCAGTCGGTTGGTCATCCTCGGGGCGCCCGGCAGCGGCAAAAGCACGTTCGTCAAGTTCTTGGCATTGTGCTTGGCCGGTGCGGGCATCGACGGCTGGGAGCGGGCGGCAAATTTGGCGATGCTCGACAATTGGCCACACGGCGCGTTGACGCCGGTCTATGTCGAGTTGCGGCGCTTCGTGGCGTCCAAGCACGTCCCTGCCGACCTCGCCACCCCCGCCACCGCCGACCACCTGTGGGCGTACCTCCGTGACGACCTGTTGGGCGACGACTTGAACGCCTATGCCGACGACCTGCGCTACGACCTCGAGCACGGGCACGCGCTCCTGATCCTCGACGGCCTAGACGAGGTGCCGGTGCCAGAGGGCAAGCTCAAGCAACGCC
>JALONY010000428.1 GCA_025454715.1 Anaerolineae bacterium | reverse complement strand
CGCGCACCTCGGTCGGCACGATGGTCGGCGGCACCGGTGACGGGCGCGGGGTGGCGGTCGGGGTCGGCACAGGGGGCGGGTTCAGCGTGCGGATGAGCCACGACCCAACAATCAACACCATGCCCGCCACGGCAAACCCAATCAAAAAACGTCTCATATCATCCTCCCGAAAAAAAGTAACAAGGCACTATCACAGCAAAAAGCGCCCATCTCTGTCCACAGTATAGCCAGAGATGGGCGCGAAGATGTGACGGATTTTTGACAGACCTATGACACGACTATAACAGGCCGAGCACCGTCCGCAAGCGGGCAATCGTTTCTTCACGCCCCAAGATTTCCATCGTCTCGAAGGTCGGGGTGCTGACGGTCTGCCCCGTCACGGCCACGCGCAACACGCCGAACATCTGCGAATTGCTCAGGCTCAACATCTGCCCCAAGTCGCTGAACACCGTGTGCAAGGCCTCCAACGTGAACGGCTCGACCGTCTCGAGGAGAGGTATCGCCTCCTCGAGCGCACGATAGGTGATGGCCGCGTCCATCTTCTTTTGGATGACCTGCTCCGCCGTCGGTGGCTTGAACGTGTCGTGGAAGAAGAAGCCCGCCATCGCCACCACGTCGTTGAGGGTGCGGATGCGCGTCTGCACGATCGGGGCGACCTTCAGCAAGCGGGCGTCATCGACCGTCAGACCGGCCTCTTGCAACGGCTTCTTGAGGCGCTTGGCCAAGTCCTCCAGCGAGAGTTGCTCACGGATGTATACCCCGTTGAGCCATTCCAGCTTTTCGGCGGGCAAGGCGCTGTTGGCGGGGCTGATGCGCGAGAAATCGCCGAAACGCTCGATCGCTTCCGGCACGCTGAACACCTCGCGCTCATCACCGAACGACCAGCCCACCCCAATCAAGAAATTGGCCAGCGCCTCCGGCAGATACCCCCCGTTGATGTAATCGTGCACCATGACCGGGATGATGTTGCCCTTGGCGTCGCGGGGCGGGTTGCGCTTGCTCATCTTGCCCTTGCCGTTCGGGTTGAGCATGACCGGCAAGTGGGCATACTGCGGCATCTCCCACCCGAAAGCGCGCCATAGCGTGACGTGCAACGGCGCAGAGGGCAACCACTCGATGGCGCGGGTGATGTGGGTGATGCCCATCAGGTAATCGTCAATCACGACCGCGAGGTGATAGGTCGGGAAGCCGTCGGCCTTCAGCAACACCGCGTCCTGCACGTCCTTGTTTTCGAACACCACCTCGCCGCGCACGAGGTCATTGAAGCGCGTCTCGCCCTCCAAGGGCATCTTCAGGCGCACCACCGGCTTGCGGCCTTCGGCGGCGCACTCCGCGGCCAATTGCTCGATTTCTTGGGGCGAGGCGAACCGGCACCGCCGGTCATAGCCCGAGGGCAAGCCCGCGGCTTGCTTCTGCTTGTTCACCTCGGCCAGCCGCTCCGATGAGCAGTAGCAATAGTAGGCGTGGCCGTTATCGACCAACCAGCGCGCCCATTGTTGATAATGCTCGAGCCGCTCGCTCTGCACGTAGGGGCCATAGTCCCCCCCGACCTCGGGGCCTTCATCCCAATCAATCCCAATCCAGCGCAACGCTTCCATCAGGGTTTGCAGCGCGTTGGGGTCGAAGCGCTTTTGGTCGGTGTCCTCGATGCGTAGGATGAACTTCCCACCGTGGTGGCGGGCGAACAGCCACGCCCACAACGCGGTACGTAGGCCGCCGATGTGAAGTGAGCCGGTCGGGCTGGGGGCATTGACGTGAAAACGACGCGGGCAGTTCCCCCGCGCCGTCGTTTTTCCGCTTGGTGCTCTATTGTACGGCAAGACCGCCACCGGCTACAGCCCAGACCTCGTTACTTGATGCCAGCACTCCGCAGTGCATGAATATGGTTCAAATTGAAGCCCAAACCGGTCAAATCTTGTTTTGCCAGCGTCTTGAGTGGCATTTGATTGGCCTTGAAAAATTTTCGCAAGTTCATGGCGACCGTCGGCCCAATCCCCCTCGCCAAGCGCAATTGTGCCTTGGTCAAATAGTACGCATAGGTGCCGGCAAGTTTTTTCAGCTTGCGTCGGTCTGCCGCCCATTTCTGTGCGGGCGTCTGGCGGCGGCGATAAGGGGCGTTCGGCGCACGCGGGTAGGGCGGCACGTTCACCACATGATACGGGTTGTTGATGGTCTCGTTGTGGGTCGTCCAATCCGACGCTACTTTGGTCGTCTTGTGACGCTTGCGCGGGGTCAACGTCACGTCCAAGCTGGCAGGGATAAAATTCTCTGCCGCAAAGTTCGAGCTACCGTCAGGATTAGCGGCGTTTACGTCGATTTCTTCTTTAATGTAGTACTCGTATTGTTTTTGGGTGGTGTTCCCCATATCTTCCAAGCTGTCGGCCACGTAACCGAGTCGCTTGATGATGTTGTCGTGCAGGTTCATATTGGTGTTGCTGGTGTGCGATTGCACAATCATGTTGTCCCACGTGCCATCACCGCCTACCTCTTGGTTGAGCATGTGCCCACCGACGTAACGGCCTTTCAACGCCCCGACACTTTTGATGCGTGACGGTTGGCCGGGCTGCGCCTTGCTGCCACGCCCCCATGTGCTGGCCGCCCCGATAATGGCTTCCATGTACGTCACGCCATCGGTGGCGTCGGCAGTCACATTGAGCGTTTGCGTCGAAACCTTGCGCTGGAGCATCTGCGTCATCGCACGGTTGCCCACCACGCGCTGCATCTGCACCACCGCGTCGGGCGTCATCAAGGGCGCGGCGGTTTCGTCGTGCTGAGGGGTGCGCTTGCGTGCCGATTTGTGTGAGTGTGTCTTATCCACCGCGTTGACCTCGTCATCCCAACCCCGACCAAAACTTAGCGCTTGCGGCGCAACATCACGCTTTGTGCCAGCCCGATGCCCGCCAACAGCGACAACAGCGACGTGCCGCCCGAGCTGACGAACGGCAACG